>DASTWP010000116.1:0-3025 GCA_035765835.1 Solirubrobacteraceae bacterium | reverse complement strand
TGTGATCGGGGCGGTGTTGGCGTGTGGGGAGGGCGCGCTGCTGGCCGGCCTGGCGGGCGCGTGGTGGCTTGGGCTGGTGAAGGGGACACCACCCGCACCCGAGGTGCTAAGCGCGCGCCAACGCACGGTGCCCGGTGTGCTCACCCGCTGCTGCCGGACCCTGCACCAAACCGAGGGGAGAACGTGGCGCGCGATCCCGACGACCACGGCCGCGCGCACCCTCACCGACCTCGCGTCCATCCTTCCCCTCGATGCCATCGCGCGCGCCTGCCACGAGGCCGGCGTCCTTCACCGCATCGGCCCCCGCCAGGTCGAGGCGGTCCTCGCGCGCAGGCCGAACACCCCCGGCGCCGCGAAGCTGCGCGCGGTGATCAGCGGCGATGTGCGCGTCAGCCTCAGCGAGCTCGAGCGCCGTTTCCTCGATGTCCTTCGCCGGGAGCATCTCCCGCTGCCGCGGACGAACCGGGTCGCGAGTGGGAAGAGGGTCGACTGCCGCTGGGCGGAGCTGAAGGTGACCGTCGAGCTCGACAGCTTCCAGTCCCACAACAGCCGCCACACCTGGGAGCAGGACCGCGCCCGTGAGCGCGAGGCCTACGCCCGCGGCGACCACTTCCGCCGCTACACCTACGGCGACGTCTTCGAGCACCCCGCCCAGATGCTCACCGAACTACACGCCCTACTGCGCCCGCGCCAGGCGACTGGCGCGCCGGGCCGCGCGGTGCGACCATGACTCGCATCGTCCGAAAGGAGCGTCCGCATGGAGTCATCGGCAGCCGCACGCGTCCTGATCGTCGCCCATAAGACGGCGGCGACCCCGGCGCTGATCGCCGCCGTGAAGGAGCGGGCCGCGGCCGGGCCGGCCGCGTTCACGCTGCTCGTCCCCAACGCCGCCCACGGCCTGCACAAGGTCGTCGACGCAGAGGACCAGGAGGCCGACGAGGCCCAGCAGGTCCTCGCGCTGGCGGTGCCTCTGCTCGAGGAGGCGGCGGGCGCGCACGTGGAGGGCATCGTCGGCGACCCGAACCCGCTCGACGCGGTGCAGGACGCCGTGAACATGCACGGCTTCGACGAGATCATCGTCTCGACGCTGCCGGCCACGGTCTCGCGCTGGCTGCGGCTCGACCTGCCGCACAAGCTCGGCGGCCTCGGCCTGCCGATCACCACGGTCACCGCGAAGGACACGACCGCCGTTCCCGCGTAGCTCTTAACCAACTATTAGACCGGGGTGCTCCAATCCCGCGCATGGACAGCAAGCTCAAGCGACGCGTCGCGATCGCGGCGGCCGGGCTGGCCGTGGTCGGCGGCGCCGGCGGCGCGTACGCAGCCGGCGGCGGGGCCTCCGCCAAGCCGCAGCGCCAGGCCTTCCTCAACGACGTCGCGCAGCGCCTGCACGTGAGCCCGCAGCAGCTCGAGGCCGCGATCCGCGGCGCCCGCAGGGACCACCCGCGGCGTCCGGGCGCGCGCGGCTTCGCGCGCCCCTTCGGCGGACACATGCACGGCCTGCGCGCCCGCGGCCCGCTGCGCGCGATCTTCGGGGCCGCGGCGAAATACCTCGGCCTCACGAACGCGCAGCTGCGCGACCAGCTGCGCGCCGGCAAGTCCCTCGCGGACGTCGCCGGGGCGCAGGGGAAGTCGGTCGACGGCCTGAAGCAGGCGATCAGGTCGGCGGTCGACGCCCAGCTCGACGCGCGGCTGGACGCGATCGTCGATCGCAAGGGGTTCGGGCCGCGGAAGCGCATGATGGCGCCCGGCGGTCCGCCTGCGCCGGCCGGGATGTAGACACCGTCCCTTCCGTTCCGGCGGGGCGCTGCGTAGATTCCGCCCTGCGTGAGCGCCTCCGCCGGCACCGACGCAGGCCTCGTAGCCCGCTGCCGCGCGGGCGAAGAGGCCGCCTGGGCTGAGCTCGTCAGTCGCTACTCGCGCTACGTCTACGCGATCGCGATCCGCGCCTATCGGCTCGAGGAGATCGACGCCGAGGACGTCTTCCAGGAGGTCTTCGCGCGCACCTACGAGCACCTCGACCGCTTGCGCGACGACGGCGCGATCCGCCCCTGGCTCGGCCAGCTCACGCGGCGCCTGGCGATCGACCGCCTGCGCGCCGGCCGCCGCGAGGCCGCGCCGCCGGCCGCCGAGATGGAGCCCGGCGCGGTCGACGAGGCGCTCGAGCGCATCGACGACGCGGTCGCGCTGCGCACCGCGCTCGACATGCTCTCGGAGCCGTGTCAGGACGTGCTCGACCGCTTCTTCGCGCGCGACGAGAGCTACGCGACGATCGCGGCCGCGCTCGACATCCCCTCCGGGACGATCGCCAGCCGCATCTCCCGCTGCCTCGCGAAGCTGCGGATCGCGTTCGAGGGAAGAAACGGGGCGGCTGACCCGTCATGAAGAGGATGGCCGGCTACGAACCACTTCCCGAGGAGCGCCTGGCGGGGCTGCTGGCAGAGCTGCCCCCCGCCCCCGAGGGGTGGGTGCAGGCCGCAGCGATGCTCCCCGCGGCGCGCCGCGAGCTCGACCGCATCGTGACGCTCGCCGAGCAGGACGCCGAGTTCCGCGCCCGCACGCTCGCCGATCTCGAGTCGGCCTTCCGCGCCGCCGGTCTGGAACCCACACGCGCGCTGCTGGACGCGGCGCGCGTGCGGCTCGAGGGCGACGACCGCCCGCGCTAGGAGCTGGCGCCGAGCGCGCGCTCGCGCGCGGCCTCGGCGGTGTCCGCGTGCTCGCGCGCGCGGGCGACCCGCTCGTCGCCGGGCAGGGTGCCGAGGTTGATCTCGACGAGGTGCAGCGCGGCCTGTGCCGCGGCGGCCGCGAGCACCGCCGCGGCGGCGGCGTCCGCGCGCACGTCCGCGACGCTGTGCTCGGCGACCTCGGCCGAGAGCACGGCTGCGTCCGCCGCCGCCGACGCGAGCGCGACCGGCATCTCCGCCGCGAGATCGAGCGCCGCGCCGAGCTCGTCGTCGGCCGCGTGCCCCTCGAGCGCGGCCCGCGCCGCGGCGAACGCCTCGACGTCGGCGTCCGCCAGGCGCAG
>DASTWP010000115.1:0-14157 GCA_035765835.1 Solirubrobacteraceae bacterium | reverse complement strand
GGCGCCCGCCGACACGACCGCGCCCGCGATGCGAGCTCTGCACGTCATCCACCCCGTCTTCCGGGCGCAGGGCGCGAAGGTTCCCAAGCGCCGGAAGGGCGACCACCGGAAGGCCGCCTGGCTCGGCACGACGTTCTACTTCGTGCTCAGCGAGCCGGCGTTCGTGACCGTGGTGATCGACCGCGGGACCACGAAGCTCGGCACGCTGAAGGCGTCGCTGGCGAGCGGGATCCAGGAGCTCGGCTTCAACGGTGCGCTCAACGGCCGCCCGCTGAGGCCCGGCAGCTACACCGCGACGTTCAGCGCCGCCGACGAGGCGGGGAACCAGGCCGCGCCGCAGACCGTGAAGTTCCGGATCGTGCTGCGCTAGCGCGCACCCTGCCGTTCGTCCGCGCGCGCTCGAGCGCGACGTCGAGCACGTCGCCGATCTCCTCGACGAAGACGAAGTCCATGCGCCTGCGCAGGTGCTCGGGGATCTCCTCGACGTCGCCCTCGTTGAGGGCCGGCGCGATGACGGTGCCGATCCCGTTGCGCTGCGCGGCGAGCGCCTTCTCCTTCAGGCCGCCGATCGGCAGCACCTGGCCGGTGAGCGTGATCTCGCCGGTCATCGCCACGTCGTCGCGGACCGCGCGGCCGGTGATCAGCGAGACGAGCGCCGTGGCCATCGTGATGCCCGCGCTCGGGCCGTCCTTCGGGATCGCGCCTGCCGGCACGTGCACGTGGAGGTCGTGCTCGGCGAACCAGTCGTCGCCGAGGCCGGGCGCGAGCTCGGCGTGGTGGCCGCGCACGTAGCTCAGCGCCGCCTGCGCGGACTCCCGCATCACGTCGCCGAGCTGGCCGGTGATCGTCAGGCGGCCCTTGCCCGGCATCGCGCTGGCCTCGACGAACAGCACGTCGCCGCCGACCGGCGTCCACGCGAGCCCCGTCGCCACGCCCGGCTGGCGCGTGCGGCGCTTGGCCTCGCTGAAGAAGCGCGGGCGGCCGAGCAGCTCGCGCACCTTGGCCTCGTCGACGCTGACCTTGGCGGGCTTCTTGCCGTCCGCCTCGGCGACACCGCGCGCGACCTTGCGGCAGATCGTGCCGATCTCGCGCTCGAGGTTGCGCACGCCCGCCTCGCGCGTGTAGTCGGCGATGATCCGCCGCAGCGCCTTGTCGCCGATCGCGATCCAGCTCTTGCGCAGGCCGTTGCGCTCGATCTGGCGCGGCACCAGGTAGCGCTTGGCGATCTGCAGCTTCTCGTCCTCGGTGTAGCCCGCGAGCTGGATCACCTCCATGCGGTCGCGCAGCGGCCCGGGCACGGTGTCGAGCGTGTTCGCCGTCGTGATGAACATGACGTTCGAGAGGTCGAACGGCACGTCCAGGTAGTGGTCGCGGAAGGTCGCGTTCTGCTCGGGGTCGAGCACCTCGAGCATCGCGCTCGCCGGGTCGCCACGGTAGTCCGCGCCCATCTTGTCGATCTCGTCGATCATGAACAGCGGGTTGTTCGAGCCCGCGTCGCGCAGCGCGCGGATGATCGTGCCGGGCATCGCGCCGATGTAGGTGCGGCGGTGGCCCCGGATCTCCGCCTCGTCGCGCACGCCGCCGGCGCTGATGCGCTCGAAGTTGCGCCCGAGCGCGCGGGCGATCGAGCGCCCGAGCGAGGTCTTGCCCACGCCGGGCGGCCCGACGAAGCACAGGATCGAGCCGCGCGCGTCCGGCTTCAGCCTGCGCACCGCGAGGAACTCGAGGATGCGGTCCTTGACCTGCTCGATGTCGTAGTGGTCCTCGTCGAGGATCGTGCGCGCGTGCTGCAGGTCGAGGTCGTCCTCGGTCGACTTGTCCCACGGCAGCGAGGCGATCCACTCCAGGTAGGTGCGGATGACCCCGTGCTCGGCCGCCTGCGGCGGCAGCGACTCCAGCCGCCCCAGCTCGCGGTCGGCCTGGCGGCGCACGTCCTCGGGCAGCGCGATCGCGTCGAGCTGCTCGCGCAGGTTCGAGGCCTCCTCCGCGGACTCGTCGAACTCGCCGAGCTCCTCCTGGATCGCCTTGAGCTGCTGGCGCAGCACGAACTCGCGCTGGCCCTTGTCGATCTCCGACTGCACCTGCGACTGGATGCGCGAGCCGATCGCGACGACCTCGAGCTCGCGCGCGAGGATCTCGACCAGCCGCCGCAGCCGCTTGGCGACGTCGACCTCCTCGAGCAGCTCCTGCTTCTCCTCCGGCCTGATCCGCAGCGAGCCGGCGATCAGATGCGTGAGCGCGCTCGGGTCGTCGATGTTCGCGACCGCGAGCTGGAGCTCCTCGGGCAGGTACGGGACCTCCTCGACGATCCGCCCGAACGTCTCCTGCACGTTGCGCATCAGCGCGGTCAGCTCCGGCGACTCGGTGACGACGTCGGGCATCTCCGAGATCTCGGCGACGAGGTAGGGCGTCTCGCGGACCCAGTGGTCGATGTGCACGCGCTGGCCGCCCTGGACGAGGATGCGCAGCGTCCCGTCGGGGACCTTCAGCATGCGGGCGATCACGCCGACGACGCCGACCTGCTGGAGCTGCTCGGGGCCCGGCGTGTCGACCTCCGGGTCCTTGCTGGCGAGCATCACCAGCATCCGGTCGCCGCGCAGCGCGTCGTCGACGAGCTGCACGCTGCGCTCGATCCCGACCGCCAGCGGCGTCAGCGTGTCGGGCAGCGGGACCGTCTCGCGCAGCGGCAGGACGGGCAGCGTCGCGGGCACGGCTCCGCGCTGGGCGCCGACCGCCACGTCGCGGCCGCCGTCCTGGCCGGCGATCTCGATCACCGGCCCTCCACGACCCCCTTCTCGGTCGGGATCTCGATCGGCACGCTGCGGCTGCGCGACTCGTGGCGCTCGAGCGGCAGCTCGATGCGCAGGATGCCGTCGCGGTAGGTGGCGCGCGCGTCGTCGGCGACGACGTCGGCGCCGAGCGGGATCGTGCGGCGGAAGGGGCCGAAGTCGATCTCGAGCTGCTGGTAGACGCGCCCCTCGGACTCGGCCGGGCGGCGGTGCCCGGCGATCACCAGCTCGCGGCCCTCGATCTCGAGCGAGATCTCCTCCGGGTCGATGCCCGCGAGCTCGGCGTGCACGACGGCGCGGGGCGGGTCGCCCTCGTAGAAGACGTCCACCGCCGGAGAGAACCCGCCGCGGCGGCGCGGCGCCAGGCCGCTGCGGTCGAAGACGTCGCCGAAGAGCTCGTCCATCTCCCGCCGCATGCGCTCGAAGTTCGCGAAAAGGTCGCGCTCAGGAGGCATGCCCGGGATGCTACCCGCGGGCCGCGCGCGACCCTCAGAGGGTGTAGACCGCGCCCTCGCGGGCGACCGTCACGGTCTTGCCGAAGCTCTTCTCGGCCTCGGCCTTCGCCCACAGCTCGTCCATCTCGTCGGAGATGTGCGTGATGACCAGGCGGCCCGCGCCGGCGCGCGCGCCGTGGTCGCCGGCCTCGCCGGGCGTGAGGTGACCGCGCGGGCCCTCGCGCTCCGGGCGCGGCAGCGTGGCCTCGATCAGCAGCAGGTCGGTGCCGGTTGCGAACTCGACGATCGCCTCGTTGGGCGCGGAGTCGGCGCCGTAGGTGAGCCGGCCGCCGCCGTTGGTGGAGGCGATGTCCACGGCGCACGTCGGCAGGTAGTGCGGCACGCGGCCGAAGCGGATGCGCAGCGTGCCGACGTCGATCGTGTCCTGCGGGTCGTACTCGCGGATCGCGAACGCGTTCTCGACCAGCTCGCCGGGCCCCCACGCCGAGCAGAGGCTGCGGAAGGTCTCCGTCGCGCCCTGCGGCACGTGCAGCTCCGGTCGCGCCGGGCTGTCGGTGCCGGGCCAGCGATCGACCGGCACGGGCTGCTGGCGCGGCGCGTAGGTCAGCGCGTAGGCGTACGGGATCAGGTCGAGGAAGTGGTCGGCGTGCATGTGCGAGATCACGACCGCGTCGACGTCGACGTAGTCGCGGAAGCGGCGCAGCTTCGAGAAGACGCCGTTGCCGCAGTCGAGCAGCAGGCAGGTGCCGTCCTCCTCGACGAGGTAGCCGCTGCACGCCCCGCCCGCGTCCTGCCAGGACGGGGACTTGCCCAGCACCGTTATCCGCACTCGCTCGTCACTCTCTCACCCGGGTGCCGGCCAAAGGCCGCTCGCCCGTCTGAGACTCTACTTGGCGAAATGACGTCGTTCGAGACGGCGGTGATCGTCCTCGGCGCGCTGCTGATGGGCGGCGCCCTGGTCTCGGGGATCGCGAACCGCAGCCTGCTGTCGCTGACGGCGATCTTCGTCGTGCTCGGCTTCGTGCTCGGCGACGGCGTCACGGGCGCGCTGCACTTCCATGCGCGCTCGGGCTTCGTGCACGACCTCGCGCTGCTGGCGCTGATCCTGATCCTGTTCCGCGACGGCCTCGAGGTCGAGCGCGAGATGCTCCAGTCGCACTGGCGGCTGCCGCTGCGCAAGCTCGTCCTCGGGATGCCGGTGACGGCGGGCGTCGTCGCGCTGGCGGGGCACTGGATCGTCGGCCTGCGCTGGGACGAGGCGTTCCTGCTCGGCTCGATCCTCTCGGCGACCGACCCGGTGCTGTCCTCGAGCGTCGTCACGAACCCGCGCGTGCCGCGCGTGATCCGGCACTCGCTGAACCTCGAGTCCGGCCTCAACGACGGGCTGGCGTTGCCCCCGGTGCTGGCGTTCGCGGCGGCGCTCGACGTCGCCGGCGGGCACTTCGTGTGGTGGCGGTTCGTGCTCCAGGACGTCTCGCTCGGCGTCGGCTACGGGATCGTCGTCGGCTTCGCCGCCTCGCTGCTGCTGCCGCGCGGCGGGCCGCTGCACGAGTCGATGCCTGCGCACCAGCGCTCGCTCTACGCGCTCGGCACGGCGCTGCTCGCCTACGGCCTGACCGTCGCGCCGCCGCACGGCAACGGCCTGATCGCCGTCTTCGTCTGCGCGATCACGCTCGGCATCCGCCGGCCGGACATCCGCCACTACTTCGAGGCGCGCGCCGACGACGTGATCGAGATCGTCAAGCTCGGCATCTTCCTCGTCTTCGGCTCGCTGCTGACGTTCGGCGGGCTGTTCCACGACGGCTGGGCGGCGGTCGGCGTGATGCTCGTGACGCTGCTGCTCGCGCGGCCGGTGGCGCTCGCCGTCGCGCTCGCGGGCACGCGGCTGGACCTCGGCACGAAGGCCTTCATGGCCTGGTTCGGGCCGAAGGGCGTCGCGAGCATGACGTTCGCGCTGATCGTGGTGAGCCGCCCGGGCATCGCGTCGGGGCAGCGGATCTTCCACCTCGTCGCGCTCGTGGTGCTGTGCTCGGTGATCGTGCACGGGATCACCGACGTCCCGGGCGCGGCGTGGATCGCGCGGCGGGCGGAGCGCGAGGAGTGGGAGGCGCGAACTGCGGCCTAGGCGCGGTGCAGCGCCGCCTGCTCCTCGGCGCTGGGGAAGGCCCAGACCGCGTGCGTGCGGTCCTGGCGGAAGACGAAGCGCATCTGCTTCGGCGGGCGCAGGCCCTCCGGGCTGTAGGGCCGGAACGTCGCGCAGGGCTCGTCGAGGCTCAGCGCGCAGAGCAGGTTGCAGCGGAAGTAGCAGTCGTCGCAGGAGACCTTCTTCGCTGCCTTTGCACCCTTCGCCATCTGCTCCTCTTCCCCTTGGCTGGACCGTTCTCTCGTGCGCCGGCGGGCAGCCAACCACACGCCGCGGCAGGCGTGCAACGGCGTTTCCCGCACAGCGCACAGATTTCGTCCCGAGCCCTTCGGGCGCTTCTCGCAAATGCCGCGAATCAGCTAGAGCGAGAAGGCGTCGGCGGCGCGCTCGGCGATCGTCCGGGCGATCGCCAGCGAGGAGGTCGCGGCCGGCGAGGGGGCGTTGCGGACGTGCAGCGTGCCGCCGGCCTCCGAGAAGACGAAGTCGTCGAGCAGGCGCCCGTCGCGGCCGACGGCCTGGGCGCGCACGCCGGCGGGCCCGCCCTCGACGTCGGCCGTGGTGAGCCCCGGCACGTAGCGGGCGCAGGCGGCCACGAAGGCGCGGCGGTCGGCGGCCAGGCGCAGCTCGCGCAGGCCGGTGCGCCACCAGCGGCGCATCACGCGCCACGTGCCCGGCCAGCGCAGGCCGCCCACGAGCAGCGCGCTCGGGCCGAGCAGGACGTCGCCGGAGACGTGCCTGGTGAGGTGCACGCCGAGGAACGGCAGCTCGGGATCGGGCACCGGGTAGATCAGCCCGCGGACGCGCTCGCGGGCGTGCGGGCGCAGGCGCAGGTACTGGCCGCGGAAGGGGACGATGCGCGGGTCGGCAGGCGCGCCGGCGCGGGTGGCGAGGCGGTCGGCCCAGCCGCCGGCGCAGAAGACCGCGTGCCGCGCGGTGGTGCCCTCCCCGCCCGGGTGGCGCAACACGACCTCGCCGCCGCGGCGCTCGACGTCGCGCACCTCGCGGCCGAGCAGCAGCTCGCCGCCGCGCTCGCGCACGAGGCCGGCGAGCGCCTCGGCGACCGCCACGAAGTCCACGATCCCGGTGTTCGGCGAATGCAGCGCGGCGACGCCGGTGGCGTGCGGCTCGATCTCCGGGATCTCCGCCGCGGTCAGCCGGCGGATGCCCGGTACGCCGTTGGCGCGCGCGCGGCGCTCGAGCTCGCCGAGGCGCTCGAGCTCGTGCTCGGCGGTCGCGACGATCAGCTTGCCGCAACGCTCTGCGGCGATGCCGTGCTCGTCGCAGAACGCGTACATGAGCGCCGCGCCCTCGACGCACAGCTTCGCCTTCAGCGAGCCCGGCGCGTAGTAGATGCCGGCGTGGATGACGCCGCTGTTGTGGCCGGTCTGGTGCGCGCCGACGCGGTCCTCGCGGTCGAGCACCGCGACGCGCAGGCCCGGCCGGCGGCGCAGCAGCTCGGCGGCGCTCGCCAGCCCGAGGATGCCGGCGCCGACGATCGCGAGGTCGAGGCGGGCGGGCTGCTGCACCCGCTGCAGGCTACGTAGCCTGCCGGTGCGATGCGGGTGCTCCTCACAGGCGCGAGCGGCGCGATCGGCGCCGACCTCGCGCCCCGCCTCGCCGCCGCGGGCCTCACGGTGCGCGCGCTCTCGCGCGATCCGGCGCGCGTCACCGCAGGCGGGATCGCCGAGGTCGCGACGGGCGACGCCGTCAGCGGCGAGGGCGTGGACGCGGCCCTGGAGGGCTGCGAGGTCGCGTTCTTCCTGATCCACTCGATGGAGACCGTCGCGGCCGGCGGCCCGGGCTTCGCCGACCGCGACCGCGCCGCGGCGCGCAGCTTCGCCGCGGCGGCGCGCCGCACCGGCGTGCGCCGCGTCGTGTACCTCGGCGGGCCGGTGCCGGCGGGCGGCGCGATCTCGCCGCACCTCGCGAGCCGCCTCGAGGTCGAGCGCACCCTGCTCGAGGACGCCGCCCCGGAGGCGGTCGCGTTGCGGGCGTCGATCGTCATCTCCGCACGCTCGCGCTCGTTCCGCTTCCTCGTGCGGCTCGTCGAGCGCGTGCCGGTCGTCGCGCTGCCGGCCTGGCGCGAGGGCCGCACGCGCCCGATCGACGGTCGCGACGTGGCCGGCTACCTGCTGGCCGCCGCCACCTCGCCGGCCGTCCGGGGCCCGCTCTCGCTCGACATCGCCGGGCCCGACACCGTCAGCTACGGCGAGATGATCGAGTGCATCCGCGACGCGCTGCTGCTCGGGCGGCCGCGGCTGGACCTGCCGCTCACGCTGACGCCCGTCGCCGCGCGCGTGGCGGCGGCGATCGCGGGCGAGGACCCGGCGCTGATCGAGCCGCTGATGGGCAGCCTCACCGGCGACCTGCTGCCGCGCGACGAACGCGCGCAGGAGCTGTTCAGGGTGCGCCTGCACCGCTTCGCCGCCGCCGTCGAGCACGCGCTCGGCGAGTGGGAGCGCGTCGAGCCGCTGCGCGGGCGCTAGCGCCGCCGGGTAGCTTGTCCGCGCCGTGAGCGAGGTCGTCACGAGCATCGACATCGAAGCGCCGCCCGAGGCCGTCTGGGAGGTGGCGATGGACCCCGCGCGGCTGGGCGAGTGGGTCACCATCCATCGCCGCTTGGGTCCGCACTCCCCCGGCCCGCCGCGCCGGGGCTACGAGATGGAGCAGACGCTGTGCCTGCGTGGCGTCAACTTCAACGTGCACTGGCAGCTGGTCGCCGCCGACGAGCCGCGTCATGCGACGTGGCACGGCCGCGGGCCGGCGCGCTCGCGCGCGGAGACCGAGTACCGGCTGACCGCGGTCGGCGGCGGGACGCGCTTCGACTACCGCAACGAGTTCAAGGCGCCGCTGGGGCCGCTCGGCGCGGTGGCGAGCCGCGCGCTCGTCGGCGGGCTGCCCGCGCGCGAGGCGCACGCAACGCTGCGGCGGCTGAAGGGCCTCGTGGAGCGCGACGGGTCGCGTTAGGTCGCCGCGCGCTCGAGCGCGGCGCGCTCCCCGGCGCTCAGCGCGATCTCGACGATCCCCTCGTTGCCGTCCGCCCCGACGAGCACGGGCACGGAGACGACCGCCGCCTGGATGCCGTACTCGCCCTCGCAGCGCGCGGCGCACGGCAGCAGGCGCCGCGCGTCGAACGCGATGCACTCGACGATCTCCTGCGCCGCGGTCGCCAGCGCGTGCGGCGAGGTCTCGCGCGCGGGGGCGGCGAGCGCGCGGTCGAGCGCAGCCGGGAGCACCGCCGCGCCGGCGAGCGTGAACGTCGAGCGGACCGGGACCGCGGCGGCGCCCGCGCCGCCGAGCACGAGGCCCGTCATCACCGCCGGGTCGACGCCGAGCTCGCGCGCGAGGCCCGCGCGCAGGGCGGTCGACGCGGGCATCCCGCCCACCCCGAGCACGCGGCCGCGCGGGAAGCCCGTCGTGCGCAGCAGCGCGGCGCACGTGCCCTGGTCGCCGCTGCCGGCGACGACCACGATCGCGTCGGGCGCGCGGGCGGCGAGGTCGCGCGCGAGGCCGTCGAGCGCGACGGGCGCGGGGTCGTCGGCGGCGAGCACGACGACGTCCGAGCCGGCGAGGTCGTCCCACCCGGAGGCCGGATGCGCGCCGGGCGGCGTGGCGGCCGGATCGGCGAGCAGGCTGACGCGCAGCGTCGCGCGCTGGGCGAGCGCCCAAGCGGTGAGAGCACCGGCGGCGCCGTCACCGACGACCGCGATGTTGCGACGCATTGCACTCATTTCACCTATGCTCCCGCTGCGGGTTCACGGTAATTCCGATTTTTGTGATGGGAGGCATCACACGTGGCCGACTTCCTCGACGAGAAGCGCCGGGAGATCACCGACCGGCTCAAGGAGCTGCGCCCCCTCGTGGAGGAGTATCACCGGTTGGAGGCGGCCGCGGCCGCACTCGACGGTGTCTCCCCCTCCGCCCCATCGCCCGCTCGCACGCGCCGCACGCGCACGGCGACCGCACGGCGCTCGACCAGCCGCTCGGGCACGGGCACCGGCCGGCGCGGCCGGCCGCGGGGCTCGGGCACGCGCTCCAAGGAGACGCTCGCGCTCGTGACGTCGCACCCGGGGATCACGATCCCCGAGCTCGCCGAGCGCATGGGCATAAAGCAGAACTACCTCTACCGGGTGCTCCCCGGCCTCCAGAAGGACGGGCTCGTCCGCAAGGAGGGCCGGGGCTGGCATCCGAAGGCCGCGGCGTAGCGCCTACACCAGGCTCAGCTGCCGGACGGCGTCGCGCTCCTCCTTGAGCTCGGCGACCGTCCGGTCGATGCGCTCGCGCGAGAAGTCCGGCACGTCGAGCCCCTCGACGATCTTCCACTCACCGTTCGAGCAGGTGACGGGAAAGCCGGAGACGATCCCCTCCTCGACGCCGTAGCTGCCGTCGCTCGGCACCGCCATCGAGACCCAGTCGCCGTCGGCCGTGCCTCGCACCCAGTCGTGCACGTGGTCGATCGCCGCGTTGGCGGCGCTCGCCGCGCTCGAGGCGCCGCGGGCCTCGATGATCTCCGCGCCGCGCTTGCCGACCTTCGGCAGGTAGGTGTCGGCCACCCACGACTCGTCGTTCACCACATCCCACGCGCGCTGACCCTTCACCTTCGCGTTGAACAGGTCGGGGTACATCGTCGGTGAGTGATTTCCCCACACGCCCATGTTCGTGATGTCGCTCACCTCGCAGCCGGCCCTCTGCGCCAGTTGCGCGATCGCGCGGTTGTGATCGAGGCGCACCATCGCGGTGAAGCGCTCGCGCGGAACGTCCGGCGCGTTGCTCATCGCGATCAGGCAGTTCGTGTTCGCCGGGTTGCCGACGACGAGCACCTTGATGTCATCGGCTGCGCCGTCGTTGATGGCCTGACCCTGGGGCTTGAAGATGCCGCCGTTGGCCTCGAGCAGGTCGGCGCGCTCCATGCCCTTCGTGCGCGGCCGCGCGCCGACGAGCAGCGCGACGTTCGCGCCGTCGAACGCCTGCTTGGGATCGTCGTGGATGTCGACGCCGTCGAGCAGCGGGAACGCGCAGTCGTCGAGCTCCATCGCGGTGCCCTCTGCGGCCTTCACCGCCTGGGGGATCTCCAGCAGCTTCAGGCGCACCTTCTCGTCGGGGCCCAGCAGCTGCCCGCTCGCGATGCGGAACAGCAGCGCGTAGCCGATCGCGCCGGCGGCGCCGGTGACGGTGACGTTCGTAGGCATCAGTGGTCCTCCTCGTGACGTCGGGCGCGAATTGCCGGGATGCCGGCGCCGTCAGGCAAGGACGCATGGAGGGAGCAATGGTGGAGCCATTGCCCCGACCGAGGACGCCGCCTGACGGTGATCGGCGCCCGGCAATTCGTGTTCGATGTCGCGGGGAGGGCCACTAAGCGTTCATCTCCTTCTGAAGGTTCTCGTCGATCGCGCCCAGGAACTCCTGCGTCGTCATGAACGGCGTGTCGTCCCCGACGAGGAGCGCGAGGTCCTTGGTCATCTTCCCGCTCTCGACCGTGGCGACGCAGACGCGCTCGAGCGTGTCGGCGAAGCGCTCGACCTCGGGAGTCCCGTCCATGCGCCCGCGGTGGTGCAGCGCGCGCGTCCAGGCGAAGATCGAGGCGATCGGATTGGTGGAAGTCGGTTCCCCGCGCTGGTGCTGACGGAAATGGCGGGTGACGGTCCCGTGCGCGGCCTCGGCCTCGACGGTGTCGCCGTCGGGCGTCATCAGCACGCTCGTCATCAGGCCGAGCGAGCCGAAGCCCTGCGCGACCGTGTCCGACTGCACGTCGCCGTCGTAGTTCTTGCACGCCCACACATAACCGCCCTCCCACTTCAGCGCGGCGGCGACCATGTCGTCGATCAGGCGGTGCTCGTAGGTGAGGCCCTTCGCCTCGAAGTCCGCCTTGAACTCGTTCTCGTAGACCTCTTGGAAGAGGTCCTTGAAGCGGCCGTCGTAGGCCTTGAGGATCGTGTTCTTGGTGGAGAGGTAGACGGGCCAGCCGCGGTCGAGCCCGTAGCGCATCGACGCGCGGGCGAAGTCGCGGATCGAGCCGTCGAGGTTGTACATCCCCATCGCGACGCCGCCGTCGGGGAAGTCGAACACGTCGCGGACGATCGGCTCACCGCCGTCCGCGGGCTGGAAGGTCAGCGTGAGCTTGCCGGCGCCGGGGACGACGAAGTCCTCGGCGCGGTACTGGTCGCCGTAGGCGTGGCGGCCGATCACGATCGGCTTCGTCCACCCGGGCACGAGCCGCGGGATGTTCGAGATCACGATCGGCTCGCGGAAGATGACGCCGCCGAGGATGTTGCGGATCGTGCCGTTCGGCGAGCGGTACATCCGGCTCAGCGAGAACTCCTTCACGCGCGCCTCGTCGGGCGTGATCGTCGCGCACTTGACGCCGACGCCGTGCTCCTTGATCGCGTTCGCCGCGTCGACGGTGACCTGGTCGTCGGTCGCCTCGCGGGACTCGATGCCGAGGTCGAAGTACGCGAGCTCGACGTCGAGGTAGGGGAGGATCAGCTGGTCCTTGATGAACTGCCAGATGATCCGGGTCATCTCGTCGCCGTCGAGCTCGACGACCGGGTTCTTCACCTTGATCTTGTCCGCCATGGGCGCGCGATGCTATTGCGCGAAGGCTTGAACCGTGATTCACTTCTTCCATGCCCTACCGGCCGACCGAGCGCACCGAGGCCAAGCGCGCGGCGACGCGCGAGCGGATCGTCGCGGCGGCGCAGGCCCTGATCGCGCGCGGCGGCTACCGCGCGGCGTCGGTCGCCGCGGTCGCCGCGCGGGCCGGCGTCGCCACCGGATCGGTCTACCGCCACTTCCCGTCGAAGGCCTCGCTGTTCGCGGAGGTCTTCCGGCGCGCGTCGCAGCGCGAGGTGGACGCGGTCGCCGCTGCGGCCGCCGCCGCGAGCGGCCCCGCCCCCGCCCGCGTGGCGATCGCGGTCGAGACGTTCGCGCGGCGCGCGCTGCGCGGGCGGCGGCTGGCGTGGGCGCTGCTCGCCGAGCCGGTCAACCCGGCCGTCGAGGCCGAGCGCCTGGTGTTCCGCCGCGCCTACGCGGAGACGTTCGCCGCGGTCGTGCGCGCGGGCGTCGCCGCCCGCGAGCTGCCGCCCCAGGACCCCGAGCTGACGGCGCGCGCACTGGTCGGCGCCATCGGCGAGGTGCTCGTCGGGGTGGGCGGGACCGCTTCCCCCACCGCTTCGCATCTCGACGAGGAGGCGCTGGTCGCCGGCCTCGTCCGCTTCTGCATCCGATCCATCACCGAGGAGCCCTCGTATGTCCACGCTCACGCGGCCTGACCGCACCCTCGCCACGCACGAGGTCGTCAACCAGGTGCCCCCGCTGGAGGGCCGCAACCTGTTCCTCGACAACGCGCCGCTGGTCGAGGCGCTGGAGCGCGAGGGCGGCGCGTGGGCGCGCGACCGCGCCGTCGAGGCCGGCGCGTTCTGGGGCGGCGAGGCGATGGAGTGGGGCCGGCTGGCCAACGAGAACCCGCCGAAGCTGCTGACGCACGACCGCTTCGGCAACCGCCTGGACGAGGTCGAGTTCCACCCCGCCTGGCACGAGCTGATGGCGGCGGGCAAGCGGTTCGGCATGCACGCGCTGCCGTGGGTGGACGAGCGCGAGGGCGCGCACGTCGCGCGCGCGGCGATCTACATGAGCGGCATGCAGGCCGAGGCGGGGTTCTGCTGCCCGATCACGATGACGTTCGCGGCGGTGCCGGCGCTGCGGGCTTCGGACTCGCTTGCTCGTGAGTGGGTGCCCCGGCTGGTCTCCGACGAGTACGACGGCGACCTGAAGCCGGCATCGAGCAAGGGTGGCTCCACCTGCGGGATGGCCATGACGGAGAAGCAGGGCGGCTCCGACGTCCGTGCGAACACGACGGTCGCCGAGCCTTTGTCGGTCGACGGCGAGTACGCGCTGTGGGGGCACAAGTGGTTCTGCTCGGCGCCGATGTGCGACGTCTTCCTGACGCTCGCGCAGACGGAAGAGGACCCCACCCGCCCCACGTGCTTCCTGCTGCCGCGCTTCCTGCCCGACGGGTCGAAGAACACCGGCTTCCAGCTCCAGCGCCTGAAGGACAAGCTCGGCAACCGCTCGAACGCCTCGAGCGAGGTCGAGTACCGCGGCGCGTGGGCGCAGATGCTCGGCGAGCCCGGCCGAGGCGTGGCGACGATCATCGAGATGGTCAACCACACGCGGCTGGACTGCGTGATCGGCACCGCCGCCGGCATGCGCGCGGCGGTCGCGAACGCGAGCTGGCACGCGACGCACCGCAGCGCGTTCGGCAAGCTGCTCGCCGAGCAGCCGCTGATGCTCAACGTGCTCGCCGACCTCGCGATCGAGGCCGAGGCCGCGACGGTGCTGGCGATGCGCCTGGCCGCCGCCTACGACGACCCGGCGCAGGCCGAGTTCCGCCGCCTCGCGACGGCGGTCGCGAAGTACCACGTCTGCAAGCGCGCGCCGAACCACGCCTACGAGGCCCTCGAGGTGCACGGCGGCAACGGCTACATCGAGGCCTCCGGCATGCCGCGCCTCTACCGCGAGGCGCCGCTGTCCTCGATCTGGGAGGGCTCGGGCAACGTGATGGCGCTCGACGTGCTGCGCGCGCTCTCGCGCACCCCCGCCGCGCTCGAGGCGTTCCTCGCCGAGGTCGGCGAGGCCGCCGGCGCGGACGCCCGCCTCGACGCCTTCGTCGCCGACCTGCGCGCGGAGTTCTCCGACCTCGAGGCGATCGAGCACCGCGCCCGGCGCGTGGTCGAGAAGATGGCGCTCGCCCTCCAGGGCTCGCTCGTCGTGC
>DASTWP010000114.1:0-10844 GCA_035765835.1 Solirubrobacteraceae bacterium | reverse complement strand
GCCGCCGGGCCCGGCGACGACCACCGCCGCGACGGCGAGGCCTGCGCCGCGCGCCGCCTCGACGCTCAGCAGCGCATGGTTCGCGAGGTCGGGACCGCCGGGAGCGATCACCACGGCGGTCGCCCCGCGGGAGCGCGCCGCCTCCCGCACGAGGCCGTCGCCCGCGCCCGCAGGTGCCATCAGGCCGGGGGCGCTGCGCACGGTCACGCCCGCCGGCGCGGCGCGCTCGATCGCGCGCACGAGGTCGCGCGTGTCGAGCGCGGCGGTGGTGCTGACGAGCAGGAGCTCCGGCACGCGGCGAACGCTATCCCGGCAGGCTGGCCGAGAGGCTCGGTCCGTGGCCGCCCGCGATGCTGGGCCAGCCGCTCGCGTCCCACTGCACCTGGTCGAGCAGCCCCAGGCGCCGCTGGTCGCCGCGCAATCGCGCGCGGTAGGCGTGGTAGAGCACGAGGTCGTGGCCCTGGCCGTCGTCGAAGAAGCTCGCGTGCCCCGGGCAGTTCCAGTGGTCGTTGCCGCGCAGGATCGGGTTGGCGGGATCGCGCCGCCAGGGCCCGAGCAGCGTGCGTGAGCGGGCCACGCCCAGCGCGTACGCGCAGCGCGGCCGGCAGCAGCCGTTACCGGAGTAGAACAGGTACGTCCAGCCACCGTGGCGCACGACCTCGGGCGCCTCGACGACGCCGCCCTCCCAGCGCGCGTAGTTGCGCAGCAGCAGGTGCTTGGGGCCGCTGAAGGCGAGTCCGTCCTCGGTCAGCGGCTTGGCCCAGATGCGCGTCTGGCGGCCGTAGTTGTTGCCGTCCTCCTTCCAGATCAGCCACGGCCGCCCCTGCTCGTCGGTCGTGCGCGTCGGGTCGATCGACCCCAGACGCTGGCAGACGAGCGGGCCGTGGTCGCTCCACGGGCCCGCCGGCGAGGGCGCGTCGGCGACCGCGACGCAGAGCGGGCCGCGCGCCCGGCGGGCGGAGTAGTAGAGGAGGTAGCGGTCGCGATCGGGGTCGCGCACGAGCTCCGGCGCCCACAGGCTGTCCGAGATCCACGACGGGATCCGCGGGAAGACCTGCCCGACCCGCGTCCAGTGGACCGCGTCGCCGGAGCGCAGGATCGGGAAGCCGGGGCCGCGCCACGACGCGGTGGTCGTCGCCCAGTACGTCTCGCCCACGCGCAGGACGGACGGGTCCGGGAAGTCGCCGCGCAGGACGGGATTGCGGTAGGCGAGCGCACGCGGCGCCTGCGCCTCGGCCTGGGCAGGCGCGGACAGCGGCCCGGGCACGCCGCCGCTGCGGACGGCGGTGACGCCCAGGAGCGAGGCGGCGAGCGCGAGCAGGGTCGCGAGAGCGAGCGAGCGGCGGGACAAACGAGTGCGGCGTGCGTGGGACGGCTGCGGGAGAGCGGCCAGCATAGGGACCGCACACCGTCGGACCCGGCCGGCGTCCGGTCGCATACATTCCCCTGCCGCGGGGCAAGCTCAAGTCCCCACCCGCAACCGGCGGTGGTACCCACCGGTCCACCCTCTATTCACGGTATTTGCTGATCGAGTTCGCCCTGAACGCCCATCCGACGGCGCCGGCGCGCGCCCGCAGCCGGCTCGACGCGCTGAGGCCCGCCGTCACGCCGCGGATCCTCGACGACCTGCGGATCGTCATCAGCGAGCTCGTCGCCAACAGCGTCAAGTACGGCCCCGGGCAGCCGATCACGGTGCGGGTGCGCGTCGAGGGCCCGACGGTCGTGCACGGCGAGGTCGAGGACCAGGGCAAGGCCCACGAGCCGCCCGTCGTGAAGCTGCGTCGCGGCGGCCCCGGGGGCGGCTACGGCCTGAACCTGGTCGACCGCCTGAGCGCGCGCTGGGGCGTGCGCGAGGGCAGCACGCACGTCTGGTTCGTGCTCGACCACGGCGCGGCCTGAGCCGGCCGCCCGGCGGATCGCCTCAGCTGCGCGCGGCGGCGCGCCGGCGGCGCGGGCGCCCGGCGGCGCCCTGCTCCGGCCACGGGCTCGCGGGCCTGCCCACGTGGTAGCCCTGCACCAGCGGGATGCCGAGCGCGCGCAGCGCGTCGAGCTCGGCCTGGGTCTCGACGCCCTCCGCGACGATCAGCGCGCCGACGCGCTGCGCGTAGCCCTGGAGCGCGTCGATCAGGGCGCCGTGCGCGGGGTCGTGGTCGACGCCGCGCACGAGCGTGCGGTCGAGCTTCAGGAACGCCGGGCGCAGCGCCACGACGTGGCGCATCGTCGCCTGTCCCGCCCCGACGTCGTCGACCGCGATCTGCAGGCCCTCGGCGACGAGTGGCGCGAGCGTCTCGAGCAGCGCCTCGTAGTCCTCGACGATCGCCTCCTCGGTGATCTCGAGCACGAGGCCGTGCAGGTCGCCCAGCGCCGTGAAGCTCGCGATCGCGTCGGGGCGGCCCAGGACGTCGGGCGAGACGTTGACGGACATGCTCGAGCCCTCCGGCCGGGTGACCCAGACGCGCAGCGCGGCGCGCAGGCACGCGAGCTCGAGCTCGACGCGCAGGCCGACCTCCTCGGCGGCGTGCAGCCAGCGAGCGGGCGAGCCGCCCCCGGCGGCGCCGAAGCGCGCGAGCGACTCGAAGAGCTTGACCGGACCGCCGTCCACCGGGGCGATCGGCTGGACCTCGATCGCGATCCGGCCCGGGTTGCAGAGGCCCTCGACCTGGCGGCGCAGCTCGTCGCGCTCGGCGCTGGTCGGCAGCGTGCCGCTGAAGCGGCAGGCGCGCGCCTTGCCCTCGCCCTTCGCGGTGCGCAGCGCGTCGCCCGCGGCGCGCAGCAGCGTCGAGGCGTCGCGGCCGTGGTTGGGCGCGTCGGCGATGCCGATCGAGACCGTCACGCGGTGTCCTGAGACCGGGGCGCGCGCGAACTCGACGAGGATCCGCTGGGCGATCGCGTCGGCCTGGCCGGCGCGTGCGACCACCACGATCTCGTCGTTGCCGGGGCGCGCGATCGCATGGGCGCCGCAGGCGGCGTCGCGGATGCGGTCGCAGAGCGCCACGAGGACGAGATCCCCGGTGCGCTCGCCGCTGCGGCGGTTCAGCCGCGTCAGGTCGTCGACGTCCATCAGCAGCACCGAGAAGGGCGCCCGCGCGCGCAGCAGCGCCTCGATCCGCTTGCGCAGCGCCGTGCGGTTCAGCAGGCCCGTGAGGTCGTCGCGCTCGGCGGCCGCCCGGGCCGTGCGCAGGCGCGCGATCAGCAGAAGGGTGACCGATCCCCACGCGGCGATGCCCAGCGCCGAGCCTGCCGCGACGAGGGTCGCGGCGCTCAGATCGCCGACCGTGAAGAGTGCGACCGCTATTGCCAGCCCGATCGTCGCGGGCAGGCCGACAGGGTCGAGCAGACCGGGTCCGCGGGCACCGGACTGCCTGCGCGAATGGGACATCGCCTGCTACATCGGCGTTTTCAGCGCGAAGCGTGAGACCTGACAGCGTCAGGCTCATGACCTCTGACACCGAGGTCCGCGTACACCTGCGCCGTCCTGGCGGCCACATCGGCCCAGTCGAAGCTCAGGACGTGCTCGGAGGCCTCGGCCACGAGGCGCTCGCGGAGCTCGTCGTCGGTCAGGACGCGCTCCATCATCCGCGCCAGCGAGCGTGGGTCGCGGGAGCGGAAGCGCAGGCCGACGTCGCTCGTCGGGACCACCTCGCGCAGCCCGCCCGTGTCGGCGACGATGCAGGGGCAACCGCTGGCCATCGCCTCGAGCGCGACGAGGCCGAAGGGCTCGTAGATCGACGGCACGACGCACAGGTCGGCGATCCGGTAGAGCGAGTGCAGCACGTCGTCGCCGATCCAGCCCATGAACGTGCCGTGGCGCTGCAGGCCGAGCCTGTGCGCCTGGCGCTTGAGCTCCGCCTCGTGGGTGCCGGAGCCGGCGACGAGGAAGCGCACGCCGGGGACGCGGCCGATGATGCCGCCGCGCCCGCCGAGCGCCTCGAGCGCGAGCTGGAAGCCCTTCTCGTAGACGAGCCGGCCGATCAGCAGCACCAGGCGCTCGTGCGGCGCCGCGAAGCGGGCGCGCAGCGCCTCGAGGTCGTCGACCGGGACGAGGTCGCCGGGGTCGATCCCGTTCGGGATCACGGTGACCTTCGCCTCGGCGACGCCGAAGACGTCCGCGACATGGCCGCGCATGTAGTGCGAGCAGGCGACGACGTGCTCGGCGCGGCGCACCATCGCGCGCTCGGCGCCGTGGATGTAGGACTGCGGGTGCTTCTCCACCCAGCCCTGGTGGCGCCCGTACTCGGTGGCGTGGACCGTCGTCAGGTAGGGCACGCCGGCCTCGGCGGCCAGCGCGCCCGCGGCCCCGGCGACGAGCCAGTCGTGCCCGTGGACGACGTCGAACGACTGACGCTCGAGCAGCGTCCGCCCGGCCGCGAGCATGTGCTCGTTCATCCCCTCGATCCAGGCGACGAAGGCGTCGAGGTCGCGCGGCATCGCCGTCTCCGGGACGCGATGCACGCGCACGCCCGCGCGGACCTCCTCCGCGGGGTCGGGCGGCTCGGTCCGCCTCCCGCGCGTCAGGACGTGGACGGCGGCGTGGCCGTCGCGGACGAGCGCCTCGGCGAGCTTGCGCACGTGCCGTGCGAGGCCGCCCTCGACGATCGGCGGGTACTCCCAGGAGAGGATCAGGACACGGGGCGCCACCGGGCGGCGGAATCTATCTGAGCGGGGGTTGACGCCGCCCCGCGCGAGGAAGAGGATCGGCACTGACCGAGAGGAGGTCAGATGGCCCGAATGATGGCCGATTGCCGCCGATTCCCCAGCGAGTCGAACTGCTCGCTGACGATCATCGGCGAGGAGGACGAGGTGGTCCGCGCCGCCGCCGAGCACGCCCAGTCCGTGCACGGGCACGAGGACAGCCCCGAGTTCCGCGAGCAGCTGCGCGGGTTCCTGGAGCCGGCCGAGGCCTACTCCAACGACCCGCGCGCCCACGAGGTGCTGCCGACCTAGGCGGTCTCGCGCTCGTAGAGGGCGATGCCGTACGAGACGAGGCCGAGCCTCTCGCGCCAGTCGCCGGGCGGGAGGTCGGCCTCGGCCTGCGCGCCGGGGCGGACCGCGGCGATCGCGGCGACGCCGCCGCCCCGCACGTAGGCGCACACCCCCTCGGGTGACGGCAGCGGCTCGTACGAGGCGCCGTCGAAGCACTGCGGCCGCCGCGCGCGCAGCACGAGCGCGGTGCGGATCACGTGCAGCTTGCGCTCGTCCGCGCCGCGCGGCGAGGCGCCGCCGCGCAGGCGGTCGAGCAGCTCGCGCCGCCGGCGCCAGTCGACCGGCCGGCGGTTGTCCGGGTCCACGAGGCTCAGCGCCACGAGCTCGTCGCCCTGGTAGACGTCGGGCACGCCCGGCGAGGTCAGCTTGAGCAGCTGCTGGCCGAGCGCGATCCGCTCGCCGAGGGCCGCGACGCGGGCGCAGAACGGCTCGAATTCCTGCAGGAACGGCTCGTGGCGGGTGAGCGCGACCGCGAAGCGCTTGACCTTCTCCTCGTAGGCGTGGTCCTGCTCGGCCCAGCTCGTGTTGCGCTTGGCTTCGCGCAGCGCCTTCTCCACGTAGGCCTCCAGGCGCTCGGGGCCGATCGGCCAGGCCCCGATCAGCGTCTGGTGGATCAGGTGCTCCTCCTGCGCGTCGGGAATGCCCTCGGGCCGCAGCGCGGCGCCGAGCTCGCGCCAGTGCAGCACGCGCTCGCGCCATTCGGCGGGCATCGAGGCCAGCGCGCACAGCCGCGCGCGGACGTCGCCGGAGCGCTTCGTGTCGTGCGTCGAGCTGACGAGCAGGCCGCGCGGGAAGCGCTCGGCGCGCACCGCGTTGCGCGCGTGGAACTCCTCGACGCCCATTCCGAAGCGGCCGGGGTCGCCGCCGACCTCGTTGAGGGCGAGCAGGCGCACGTAGCGGTAGAAGGCGGTGTCCTCCACGCCCTTGGCCATCACCGGCGGCGAGGTCTGCTGGAAGCGCGTGACGAGCTCGTCGTGACCGCGCTCCTCGAGCAGCAGCGCGTCGCGCAGGCGGCCCTCGATGCCCGCAGCGTCGACCGCGGCACGGTCGGCGGGCTCGACGTTGCCGCTCCACGGCTCGGCGTAGGTGCGGTAGACCGGCAGCGCGGCGAGCGCGTGTGCGATGGCGGGCTCGTCGAGCAGCGTGCGCAGCCGCGCGACCTCGCGCGCGAAGGTCGTGGTGGCCTGCTGCAGCTGCGCCTCGAGCGCGACCTCGGCGAACGACCGCGTCTCCCCCGTCAGCTGCGCGTAGAGGTCGCTGAGCGCCGCCTCCCCGGCCGGGTCCACGAACAGCGCCGTCAGGTCGTTGAGGAACTCGTAGCCGACCGTGCCCTCGACCGGCCAGTCGCGCAGCGCCTCGTCGCGCTCGAGGATCTTCTCGACCCACACGCGCTCGACGCCGCGCTCGCGCAGGCGCCGCAGGTACCCCGCGGGATCGGCGAGGCCATCCGGGTGGTCGACGCGCACGCCGTCGATCACGCCGTCGGCGACGAGCTCGAGGATCTTGGCGTGCGTGGCCTCGAAGACCTCGGGGTCCTCCTGGCGCAGCGCGGCGAGGTCGTCGATGTCGAAGAA
Organism: Solirubrobacteraceae bacterium; assembly: GCA_035765835.1. GTDB lineage: Bacteria > Actinomycetota > Thermoleophilia > Solirubrobacterales > Solirubrobacteraceae > JAOPZW01. The sequence goes on along the minus strand of DASTWP010000114.1, from coordinate 4,287 downwards.
GCGCCGGTACCAGCCGTCGGCCGGGTCGTAGTCGAAGAACTTCGCGCGCAGCCTCTCGTCGGCCCACCACGGGTTCTCCTCGCCGGTGCCCATGTGGTTGGGGACGATGTCGAGCAGGATCCCGAGCCCCTCGGCGCGCAGCGCGCGGAGCCCGTCCTCCCCGCCGAGCGCGTCGCTCACGCGCGTCGGATCGACGACGTCGTAGCCGTGCGTCGAGCCGCTGCGCGCCTGCAGCGACGGCGAGAGGTAGAGGTGCGAGACGCCGAGGTCGCGCAGGTACGGGACCAGCTCGCGGACCGCCGCGAAGTCCAGGTCGGGCGAAAGCTGGAGGCGGTAGGTAGCCCTCACGACACCCGGCGCAGCAGCTTCAGCGAGCGCGACGGCACGAGGACCTCGCTGCGCGCGGCGTGGCGCTCGCCGCCGGGGCCCGCGGCCGGGTCGAACGTGCACAGCTCGGGCTGCCATGCGGCGCCGAAGCGACGGGCGGGCAGCGTGAACGTCATGTCCTCGTAGTGCCCGTTGAACAGCAGCAGGAACGAGTCGTCCTCGATCGTCCCGCCGTGCGGCGTGCGGTCGGCGATCTCCTGGCCGTTGAGGAAGACCCCGAGCGTGTGCGCGAACGGCTGCTGCCAGTCGCGCTGGGTCATGCGTCTGCCGTCGGGGCGGAACCACCAGACGTCCGGCAGGCCGGAGCCCTCGCGCTCGCGGCCGGCGAGGAACTGGCGGCGGCGGAACACCGGATGGCGCCGGCGCAGGTCGATCAGCCGGCGCGTGAAGTCGTGCTGCGCCCGCCGGCCGTCGTCGAGCGACCAGTCGTACCAGGAGATCTCGTTGTCCTGGCACCAGGCGTTGTTGTTGCCGTCCTGGGTGCGCGCGATCTCGTCGCCGCCGAGCAGCATCGGCACGCCCTGGCTCAGGAACAGCGTGGCGAGGAAGTTGCGCTGCTGGCGGCGGCGCAGCTGCGCGATCTGCGGGTCCTCGGTCTCCCCCTCGGCCCCGCAGTTCCAGGAGCGGTTGTCGTCGGAGCCGTCGTGGTTCTCCTCGCCGTTGGCCTCGTTGTGCTTCTCGTTGTAGGTGACGAGGTCGCGCAGCGTGAAGCCGTCGTGGGCGGTGACGAAGTTGACCGACGCGAACGGATGGCGCCCGTCGTCCATGTAGAGGTCGCTGGAGCCGGTGAAGCGCGAGGCGAACTCGGCGACGCCCGCCTGCGCGCGCCAGAAGTCGCGCACGACGTCGCGGTAGATGCCGTTCCACTCGCTCCAGAGCACCGGGAAGTTGCCGACCTGGTAGCCGCCGGGGCCGACGTCCCAGGGCTCGGCGATCAGCTTGACCTGCGAGAGCACCGGGTCCTGGTGGATCACGTCGAAGAAGGCGCTCAGGCGGTCGACGTCGTAGAGCTCGCGCGCCAGCGCGCTCGCGAGGTCGAAGCGGAAGCCGTCGACGTGGCACTCGGTGACCCAGTAGCGCAGCGAGTCCATGATCAGCCGCAGCACACTCGGGTTGACGGCGTTGAGCGTGTTGCCCGTGCCCGTGTAGTCCATGTAATGGCGCGGGTCGTCGGGGACGAGGCGGTAGTAGGCGGCGTTGTCGACGCCCTTGAAGGAGAGCATCGGGCCGAGGTGGTTGCCCTCGGCGGTGTGGTTGTAGACGACGTCGAGGATCACCTCGATGTTCGCGCCGTGCAGCGCCTTCACCATGCCCTTGAACTCGCGCACCTGCTCGCCGCGCGTGCCGGTCGCGGCGTAGGCGGAGTGCGGCGCGAGGTAGCCGATCGAGCTGTAGCCCCAGTAGTTCGTCAGGCCGCGCTCGTGCAGGAAGCTCTCGTCGGCGATGTGATGGATCGGCAGCAGCTCGACGGCGGTCACGCCGAGGCCCCTGAGGTACGCGATCGCCTCCTCGGAGGCGAGGCCCGCGTAGGTCCCGCGCAGGTCCTCGCGCACGCCGGGGTGGCGCATCGTGAAGCCGCGCACGTGCGTCTCGTAGATGACGGTCTCCCACCACGGCGTGCGCGGCGGGCGATCGCCCTCCCAGTCGAAGCCCGGATCGACCACGACGGACTTCGGGATCGCCTCGGCGTCGTCCTCGTCGTCGGGCTCGAGGTCGGCGTCGTCGGTGCCGTCCGGCGTGTAGGGCAGGACGTTGGCGGCGTCCCAGCGCACGTCGCCCTCGATCGCCTTCGCGTAGGGGTCGATCAGCAGCTTGCAGGGATTGAAGCGGTGGCCCTGCTCGGGCGCGTACGGGCCGTGGACGCGATAGCCGTAGCGCTGGCCGGGGCCGACGCCGGGCAGGTAGCAGTGCCAGTTGAACGCGGTGCGCTCGGTCAGCTCGACGCGCTCCTCCCCGTCGCCCTCGTCGTCGAACAGGCACAGCTCGACCTTCTCGGCGTTCTCCGAGAAGAGCGAGAAGTTCGTGCCCGTGCCGTCCCAGGTCGCGCCGAGCGGGAAGGGGCGGCCGGGCCAGACCTCGCGGCTCACCGCAGCAGCGCCCCCGCCTGCGCCGGGAGGACCACGTCGCCGTCCTCGAGGCGCGTGGCGTCCTCGTGGGTGGCGAGCTCGACGCGCAGGACGTCGCCGGCCGGGATGCGCGCGTCGTGCTTCGCGAAGTTGCAGACGAGCGTGAACGCGCCGCGCTGCACGCGCAGCCACGCGGCGCGCTCGTCGAAGTCGATCCGGTCGGCGTCGGCGCCCGCCGGCAGCTGCCTGCGCATCGCGAGCAGTCTGCGGTACAGCGAGGCGATCGCGTCGCCGGCCTCGCGCGTGAGCTTCGAGCGCTCGAACGTCGCCGGGTCCTGCGGGTCGGGGACCTCGGCTCCTGCGAAGCCGGCGAAGGCCGCGAACTCGCGCCGGCGCCCCTCGCGCGTGGCGGTCGCGATCTCCGCGTCGATGTGGTCGGTGAAGAACTGGAACGGCGCCTGCTCGCCGTACTCCTCGCCCATGAACAGCAGCGGCGTGAACGGCGAGAGCAGCGTCGTGAACGCCGCGAGCGGCTGCAGCTCGCGCGGCAGGCGGTCGCCGAGGGCGCGGTTGCCGACCTGGTCGTGGTTCTGGTCGAAGACGACGAACTGCTCAGGCGCCCGGTCGGGCGCCGGCGCGCCGAAGCGGCGGCGGCGGAACGTCGAGTACTGGCCGTCGTGCACGTGCGGCCGCCGGAAGGCCTTCGCAAGGTCGGCGACGGCGCCGAACTCCTCGTAGTAGCCGTCGCGCTCGCCGGTCAGCAGCGTGCGCAGCGCGTGGTGGAAGTCGTCGGCCCAGGCTGCGTCGTGGCCGTAGCCGCCCTGCTCGTGCGGGCGGATGACGACCGGGTCGTTGCGCCCGCTCTCGGCGATCACCAGCGCGCTGTTGCGCCGCGCGTGCACGCGCTCGGCGATCTCGCCGAGGATCGGACGGGCGGACGCGTCGTGGATGGCGTGGATCGCGTCCAGGCGCAGCCCGTCGAGGTGGAAGTCGCGGATCCAGCCCTCGGCGCTCTGCAGCACCCACTCGCGAACCGGGTCGCAGTCCTCGTCGTCGTAGTTGATCGCCGGGCCCCAGAAGGTCGAGTACTTGTCGGTGAAGTAGGGCCCGTAGGCCTCGAGCGCCTTCACGCCCGACGCGCCGACGTGGTTGTAGACGACGTCGAGGATCACCGCGAGGCCGTGGTGGTGCGCCGCGTCGACGAGCCGCTGCAGCCCGTGCGGGCCGCCGTAGCTCGACTGCGCTGCGCTCAGGTAGACGCCGTCGTAGCCCCAGCCGCGGGCGCCGGGGAACTCGGCGACCGGCATCAGCTCGATCGCGGTGATCCCGAGGTCCGCGAGCTCCGCGAGCTGCCCGATCGCAGCCTCGAACGTGCCCGCGGGCGTGAACGTCCCGACGTGCAGCTCGTAGATCACGAGGTCGCTCAGCGCGGGGCCGTGCCAGCCGCCGTCGCTCCACGCGAACGCGTTCGTGTCGAGGATCCGGCTCGGGCCGCGCAGGCCCTGCGGCTGGTGGCGCGAGCAGGGGTCCGGCAGCTCCGTGCCGTCGAGCACGTAGACGTAGTCCTCGCCGTCACGGGCCTCGACGCGGGCGGCGTGGATGCCGAAGCCCTCGTGCTCGAGCGCGTGCTCGCGCCCGCCGAGGGCGAGTGCGACGCGCTCCGGCCGCGGCGCCCAGACGCGGAACTCGACGGTGCCGTCGGCTCGCGGCGTCGCGCCCAGCGGCCGGTCCCACGGGTAGTGCTCAGCCGTGCCCGGCACCCGCGGCAACCTACCCGGACGCCGCGCGCTGAACCGCCTGGCCCCCGGGTGAGGGATCCTGTGGGGCGAGATGG
>DASTWP010000113.1:0-8010 GCA_035765835.1 Solirubrobacteraceae bacterium | reverse complement strand
GATCTGGCGCAGCAGGTCCTCGTCGATCTGGGGCGGCTCGATCGCGAGCTTCTCCTTGCCGGCCTTCTCGGCCAGCTCGCGCTGGGCGGCGCAGAGCTTCCGGATCGCGTCGTGCGCGATGTCGAGCGCGTCGAGGATCTCTGCCTCGGGGATCTCGTTGGCGCCCGCCTCGACCATCAGGATGGCCTCCTCGGTGCCGGCGACGATCAGGTCCAGGTCGGTGTTGTCGACGAGGTCCTCCTCGCGCGGGTTGACGACGAAGTTGCCGTCGATCTTGCCGATGCGGACCGCGCCGACCGGATGCGGCAGCGGGACGGGCGAGATCATCAGCGCCGCGGAGGCGCCGTTCATCGCGAGGATGTCGTAGGGGTGCTCGTGGTCGACGCTCAGCGGCATCGCGACGAGCTGCGTCTCGAAGTGCCAGCCCTTGGGGAACAGCGGGCGGATCGGGCGGTCGATCATGCGCGCGGTCAGCGTGCCCTTCTCGCCCGCGCGGCCCTCGCGCTTGAAGAACGAGCCGGGGATCTTCCCGGCCGCGTACATGCGCTCCTCGACGTCCACCGTCAGCGGGAGGAAGTCGACGTCTCGCAGATTGCCGATGGTCGCGGTGCTGAGGACCATCGTGTCGGCCTGGCGGACGACGACGGCGCCGGAGGCCTGCTTGGCCATCTTGCCGGTCTCGAAGGAGATCTCGGAGCCCGCGATCTCGACCGAGACGGTCGTCACGGCGTCAGTGCTCATATGTGTACTGCCTTTCTGCGCCCGCCCTTCGGTCAGCGGGCCAACTCGTTCACATCGATATTCCGAACCGAGTCATGGTAGCCGAGCACCCAGAGCGTCGGCGTGGCCGTGGCCCCGGCGCGCAGGGCGTCGCGGACGTCGTCCTGCACGTGGCGCGCGACCTCGTCGGTGCGGCGGTCGCGCTCGAAGCGGTCGAGGTCCAGGCCCAGGCGCTCGCAGCGCTCCCACAGGTGCGGGTCGTCGCTGCGGCCCTGGTCTGCGAAGAGCGAGTCGGCGAACGCCCAGAAGGCGCCCTGGCGCGCGGCCGCCTCGGCGGCGTGGGCGAGCGCGAGCGCGCGCGGGTGCTTGGCCTTCAGCGCGAAGTGGCGGAAGATCACGCGCCGCCCGTCGGCGCGCAGCCGTTCGTGCGCCAGCGCGCAGCGCGGGCACGCGAAGTCCGCGTACATGAGGACGATCTCGGCGGCGTCCTGCGGCCCGCGGGCGTGGTCGCCGGGGCGCGGCGGCGGGACCGGGGCGCTCGAGAGGTCGCCGCTCAGGACGCGGGCGCGGCCGGGATGACTGGTTCCGCGGCCCGGTGGGCGCGGGGGCGCGAGATCGTGGATGCCGGGCGCCGCCCCGATCCGCCGCCGATGCCGGCGGCATTGGCAAGGATCGGGGACGGCGAACCGGTGCCACGAGGTCGTGGCATCCGCGCACGCGGGGTCGTGGAATCAGGCATCGAGGCCGTCGAAGATCAGGTTCACGCCGGGCAGGTCGCCCGGCGAGTCGGCCAGGTGCGACCACGACACGACCGCGTCGGGCCCGACGATCACGAGCGCGCGGTCGGTCATGCCGCCGGGCTCGAAGTAGGCGCCGAAGGCCCTCGCGGTCGCGCCCTTGGGCTCGAAGTCCGAGAGCTGCTCGATGCCGATGCCGAGCTTCTCGCGGAACGCGCGCTGGGACCACGTCGCGTCGGTCGAGACGCCGTAGAGGGTCGCGCCGCGGCCCGCGAGCTCCTCGCGCGCCTCGTCGTAGACCTGGAGCTGGTCCGTGCAGACCGGGCTGAAGGCGAACGGATAGAAGACGAGCACCGTCGTGCGGCCGAGCAGGTCGGCGCGCGTGAAGTCCTCGCCGTCCTCGCGCTTGAGGACGAAGTCCGGCGCCGCGGTGCCGGGGGCGATGATCGCCATGGCGGTTCCTAGCGGCGCAGGCCGAGCTCGCGGATGAGCTCGCGGTAGCCCTGGAGGTCGCTGCGCTGCAGATAGTTGAGCAGCCGGCGGCGGCGGCCGACGAGCATCAGCAGCCCGCGGCGCGAGTGGTGGTCCTTCGTGTGCGTGCGCAGGTGCTCGGTGAGATCGTTGATGCGCTCGGTGAGCAGTGCGACCTGGACGCGGGTGTTGCCCGTGTCCTGCGCGCTCTGGCCGAACTTGCCGACGATCTCTGCCTTGCGTTCCTGGGTGAGGGTGCTCATGGGCGGCGGCGAAGGATAGCCGCTACGTCGCCGGCACCAGCGCGCGGGCCTCCTCGACGTCGCGGCCCATCTGCCCGATCAGCGCGTCGACGCTCTCGAAGCGCTTCTCGCCGCGCAGGCGCTTGAGGAACTCCACCCGCAGCGTGCTGCCGTAGATGTCGCCGTCGAAGTCCAGGAGGTAGGCCTCGATCAGCTCGCCGCGGCCCGTGACGAACATCGGCCGCACGCCGACGCTGACGGCCGCGACGTGCTCGGCCCCCTCGGCGGTGCGCGCGCGGCAGGCGTAGACGGCGTGACCGGGGACGACGTAGCCGTCCTGCGGCACGAGGTTCGCGGTCGGGAAGCCCAGCTCGCGGCCGCGCTTGTCGCCGTGGGCGACCTCGCCGTCGATCACGAACGGCGCGCCGAGCAGGCGGTTGGCGTACTCGACCGCACCGCCGGTCACGAGCCCGCGGATGTGGCTCGAGCTGACCACCTCGTCGTCGACCTCGAGCAGCGGCACGACGCGCGTCTCGAAGCGCTCGTCGCCGCGCAGCAGGTCCGGGTCGCCCTGCGCCTTGTGGCCGAAGCGGAAGTTCTCGCCGACGCTGACGTGCGTCGCGCCGAGCGTCGCGACGAGCACGTCGTCGACGAACTGCTGCGCGCTGCGCGAGGCGAACTCGCGGTCGAACGGGATCACGACCATCTCCTCGACGCCCAGCGAGGCGACGAGCTCGGCCTTGCGCTCGAGCGTCGTCAGCAGCCGCGGCGCGTGGCTCGGCGCCACGACCGACGAGGGATGCGGGTCGAACGTGAGCACCGTGTCGGCGCCGGCGATCACCTCGCGGTGGCCGAGGTGCACGCCGTCGAACGTCCCGACCGCCAGACGGCGGGGGCGGGGCTCGGCGTCCGGCAGGCGCGTGACCTTCACGCCCGGAACCCTACGACGGGCTTCAGCAGCGCGCCGTCGCGGGGCTCGGCGATCGCGATCGGGCCGTCCGCGTCCGTGAGCAGCACCTGCGGCGCCTGCGCCTCGCGCTCGACGGCGACCCCGTGGCCGGCGCGCCTGGCCTCCTCCCCCTCGAGCGCGACGACCGGCATCACGGCCGCGAGCGCGTCGCCGAGCGGGATCACCTCGCCGGGATCGGCGTCCTCGACCCTGAACGGCCCGACGCTCGTGCGCCGCAGGTCGGTCGTGTAGGCGTCGCCGAGGTCGGCGATCAGGCTGCGCACGTAGGTGCCCGACGAGCACTCGATCGCGAAGCCGGCGCGATCGCCCTCGCGCCACAGCTGCTCGAACCGGTACACCGTCACCTCGCGCTCGGGCACCTCGACCTGCTCGCCGCGCCGCGCGCGCTCATAGGCCTTCATGCCCTGGATGCGCACGGCGCTGTAGGCGGGCGGGCGCTGGCGCACGACGCCGGTCGGCAGCGCCAGCGGGTCCGGCGGCAGGGTGCCGGTCTCCACGATCTCGCCCTCGGGGTCGCCGGTCGTGGAGACCGCCCCGAAGCGGGCGACCGCCTCGTAGGTCTTCGGCAGCCCCATCAGGAACCGCTGCGCCCGCCGCGCCCGCCCCACGAGCACGAGCAGCAGGCCGGTGGCGAACGGGTCGAGCGTGCCGGCGTGCCCCGCCTTGCGCACGCCCAGCTCCCGCCGCACGAGCGTCGTGACGTCGTGGGAGGTCTTCCCCGCCGGCTTGTCCGCGAGCACCAGCCCGTCCACGCCGCGCAGCCTACGCGGCCACGAACGTCCCGCACGCCCCTATAGGGGTCTCCGGGACGTTCGGCGGCTCAGAGCTGCGCCGCGACCTGCTCGCGCAGGAACCCGACCAGCTCGCCGTTGGCGAGCTCGGTGCTGAAGCCGGCGGCCTGGCGGTGGCCGCCGCCGCCGCCCGCGCGGGCGATGACGGAGACGTCGACGCTGCCGTCGGTCGCACGCAGGGACACCTTCTGGAGCCCGGCGCGGCCGGGGCCCGTGAGCTCGCGCGCGAGCGCTGCGACCTTCGTGCCCTCGACGGAGCGCAGGTGGTCGATGATGCCCTCGGAGTAGCTCTCCTCCGCGCCCGCCGCCTCGAAGTCGCCCTTCGTGAGGTGCGTGAACGTCAGCGCGCCGTCGTCGAAGCGGCGCACGTTCGCGAGCGCGCGGCCGAGCAGCTCGAGCTTCGCGGCGGGCATGTCCTCGTACAGGCGCCGGTAGATCGCGTGCGTGTCGACGCCGGCCTCGATCAGCTCGGCGGCCATCAGGTGCGCGCGCGGGCCGGTGTTCTCGTACATGAAGCGGCCGGTGTCGGTGACGAGGCCGACGTAGAGCGCCTCGGCGATCTGCACCGTCGGCTCGACGCCCAGCTCGCGCATCAGGTCCCACACGATCTCCGCCGTGCACGACGCGCCCTCGACCACGAGGTTCACGGTGCCGAAGCGCGTGTTGTCGTGGTGGTGGTCGATGTTGAGGATGTGCGCCTCCTCGCGCTTGACCACCTCGCTCGGGTTGCGGTCGATGTTGCCGCAGTCGAGGAAGACGATCGTGCGCTCGGCGACGTCGTCGGGCACCGTCGTGCGCAGCCCGTCGAGGTCGAAGAAGCGGTACTCGTAGGGCAGCGGGAACTCGCGCTCGCTCATCAGCATCGCGGAGTCCTTGCCGAGCGCGCTCAGCACGCCGTGCATCGCGACGAGCGAGCCGAGCGCGTCGCCGTCGACGTTCTCGTGCGTGACGAGGACGAAGCGCGCGGCGTCGCGCAGCTCGTCGAGGACCTGCGCGCGGGCGTCCACGCCGACCGCGCTCACTCCCCCACCTCGCGGCGCAGGGTCTCCTCGAGGTGCGCGGCGCGCTCGGCGGTCTCGTCGAGCACGAACTGGAGTGTGGGCGTGTTCTTCATCCGCAGCTGCGAGGCGACGCGCCGCTGCAGGAAGCCGTGCGCCGAGGTCAGGCCGTCGATCGACGCCTCCTTCGACGCCTCGTCCCCGAGGACGCTCACGTACACGCGCGCATGGCGCAGATCTGGGCTGGTCTTGACATCCGTGACGGTCACGAAACCCACGCGGGGGTCCTTCACATCCTGTACCGCGTCGCTGAGGACCTCCCTCACGGCCTCGTCGACGCGCCGCATCCGCGAGCCGCTCACCCTACTACTCCGAGGTCCTCGTACGAGGTCAGCAATCGGTCCACCCGCACCCCTTGCGGGAAGCGCTCGTCGAGGAAGCGCAGCACCCGATCGACCCCTTCCTGGAGGTGCGTCGCCGACCCTCCGGTGAGCGCGAGCGCAAGCTCCGCGCGCTGCCACGTGTCCTGGCCGGAGACCTCGGCCACGCTCACGCCGTAGCGCCGGCGCAGGACCTCCTTCACCGATACGAGGTCCTTGCGCTTGCCCTTGAGGCTGTGCGCGTCGGGGAAATGCAGGTGGACGACCATCAGGGCGACGTACGCGCCCATCACCGCGACCGTCAGGCGAGCTCGCGCTCGACCATCCGCGTCTCGTAGACCTCGAGCACGTCGCCCTCCTTCACGTCCGGGAAGTTGTGCAGGACGATGCCGCACTCGAAGCCTGCGGCGACCTCGCGCGCGTCGTCGTTGAAGCGCCGCAGACTGTCGATCACGGTGTCGTAGATCACCGTGCCGTCGCGCACGATGCGCACCTTCGCGCCGCGCGTGACCTTGCCGTCGGTGACGTAGCAGCCGGCGATCGTGCCGACGCGCGAGGCCTTGAACGTCTGGCGCACCTCGACGGTGCCGACGATGTCCTCGACCTCCTCGGGCTCGAGCATGCCCTCCATCGCGGCGCGCAGGTCGTCGAGCGCCTTGTAGATCACCGAGTAGGACCGGATCTCGACGCCCTCGCGCTCGGCCTCGGCGCGCGCGTCGCCGACCGGGCGCACGTTGAAGCCGAGGATCACCGCGTCGGAGGCGGCGGCGAGCATGACGTCTGACTCGTTGATGCCGCCCACCCCGCTGCGCACGATCATCACCTGCACCTCGTCCTGCGGCAGGCGCGCGATCTCGTCCTCGAAGGCCTCTAGCGAGCCGGAGACGTCGGCCTTCAGCACGAGGTTGAGCTCCTTGACCTCGCCCTGCTGGATGCCCTTGAAGATCTCGTCGAAGGACACCTTGCGGCCGGCGCGGCGCGCGTAGGACTCGTTGCGCAGGCGGACCGCGCGCTCGTTGGCGAGCTGGCGCGCCGTGCGGTCGTTCTCGACGACGCGCACGGTGTCGCCCGCGTCCGGCACGCCGTCGAAGCCGAGCACCTCGACCGGGTCGCCGGGGACCGCGGCGTCGACGCGCTCGCCGACGTAGTCGTGCATCGCGCGCACGCGGCCCCAGTGCGAGCCCGCCACGAGCGCGTCCCCGACGTGCAGCGTGCCGCGCTGCACGAGCAGCGTGACGACCGGGCCGCGGCCGGGGTCGAGCTTGGACTCGATCACGACGCCGCTGGCGGCCGCCCCGGGATTGGCCTTCAGGTCCTCGAGCTCGGAGACCACGAGGATCGTCTCGAGCAGCTCGTCGAGCCCCTGATGGGTCTTGGCCGAGACGTCGACGAACTCCGTGTCGCCGCCCCACTCGGCCGGCTGGAGGTTCTGCTGCGTCATCTCGGTGCGCACGCGCGTGGGGTCCGCGCCCTCCTTGTCGACCTTGTTGACGGCGACGAGGATCGGCACGTCGGCGGCGCGCGCGTGGTCGATCGCCTCGCTGGTCTGCGGCTTCACGCCGTCGTCGGCGGCGACGACGATCACGGCGATGTCCGTGACCTCGGCGCCGCGGGCGCGCATCGCAGTGAACGCCTCGTGGCCGGGCGTGTCGAGGAAGGTGATGGTCCTGCCGTTGTGGTGGACCTGGTAGGCGCCGATGTGCTGCGTGATGCCGCCGGCCTCGCCCGCGACGACCTCGGTCTCGCGGATCGCGTCCAGCAGCGAGGTCTTGCCGTGGTCGACGTGGCCCATGATCGTCACGACCGGCGGCCGCGTCACGAGGTCCTCGTCGGCGTCCTCGAACTCGAGCTCGTCCTCCCCCACCTCGTCGGCGTGGACGATCTCGATCTCCTTGCCGAACTCCTCGGCGATCACCTGGATCGCCTCGTCGGCGAGCGTCTGCGTCAGCGTGACCATCTCGCCCATCGTCATCAGCTTCTTGATGACCTCGGGCACGGCGACGCCGAGGTACTCGGCGACGTCCTTGACGGTCGAGCCGGAGGCGATGCGGATCAGGTCGATGCGGCTCGTCGCGCCGGTGTCGAGCGCGCTGGCCTCCTCGGCCAGCACGTCGCGGCGCCGGCGCCCGCGGCGCTTCGGGCGCCGCTGCGGGAACGCGCCGGGGCCCCCGCCGGGGCCACCCGGCCCGCCGGGGCCGCGGCGCGAGGCCTGCGAGTCGATGACCACGCGGCGGCGGCCCGCGCCCGGACCGCCCTCGTCGCGCACGCCGCCGCGCGTGGGCCGGTGACGGCTCTCGTCGCGCTTCGGCCGCTCCTTCGGCTCAGGGCCGGAGATGATCTTGGGCCCGGTGCCGGGCGCCGGCTTCTCGGGCGGAGCGGCGACCTTCGAGTCCGCCGCCTTCTGCTCCTTCGCCGGCGCCTCGGGGGCCGCGGCCGGCGCGGCGGCCTCCGGCTGCTCGGCGGCGGGCGGCGCCTCAGCGGGGGCAGGCGCCTCCGCGGGGGCCGGCGCCTTCGCGGCGGGCTGCTCCGCGGCGGCCGGCGCCTTCGGCGCCTCGGTCGCGGGCGCCTTGGCGGCGGGCGCGGGGGAGGGAGCGACACCGGCCGGCATCTTGATCGTCGGCAGGCCCATGATCGTCGCCGAGCGAGGCGGCATCCCGGCCGCGGCGGCAGCGGCGGCAGCGGGCGCAGCGGCAGCGGCAGC
>DASTWP010000112.1:0-16112 GCA_035765835.1 Solirubrobacteraceae bacterium | reverse complement strand
AAAGCCCGCTTGACGAGCGGGTGTAGGGTCGGCTTTTCCTTCAGATAGGAGTCGCTGTGGCCATCGGCATTCGCATCAAGCTTCCGGGCGTCACCGAGGAGCAGTTCGACGCAGCACACGACCACATCAACCGGGACCGCTCCGCTCCACAGGGCCTGCTGTTCCACGCGTCCGGACCGATCGACGAGGGCTGGGGCATCATCGACTTCTGGGAGTCACGCGCAGACTTCGATGCGTTCGCGAGCCGGATCCCGGAAGGCATGGCCGCCGCCGGCATCGAGCCCCAGGGCGCACCCGACATCAAGGAGTTCCCGGTCCACGAGATGATCAGCAGCTGATCGGTGGTCCTCGCCGACCGCGCTCGTCTGATGGCGCAGCCGGCTGGCGCCTTGATCTCTGCGTGACGGCACGGGCGCGCGGTCAGCCGGCGGACGGCGCCAGCAGGCCTGCCAGCCGCCCGGCGTGAGCGGTCGCGCCGGTCTGCGTGAACAGGCGGTGCGCTTCGCCCAGCTCGCGCTCGCGCTCGGCCTCGTCGCCGTTCTGGCGCGCAAGCTCGGCGAGCTCGACGTGGATCGTCGCCTCGAGACCGTGCGCGCCGGTGCTGTCCACGAGCTCCTGCGCCCGCGTCAGCGCGGCCTCGATCTCGTCACGGGCCCGGAGCCCCTCGGCGGCGAGCAGGATCCGGGCCAGGACGACGCTCGCGGTGATCTCGCCCGCGGGCTGCTCGCGCCCGCGCGCCAGGGCCACTGCGTCACGGGCGAGGCCGGTCGCCCGCTCGCAGTCGCCCAGACCGTGGTGTGCCTCGGCGAGCGTCGTGAGCGAGTAGGTCGCCGAGTCGGCGGCCGTACGGCGCTCCTCGGAGATCGCCTGTGCCTGCCCGATCGCGTCGATCGCCCGCTCCCACTGCCCGCTCATGACCGCGGCGCCGCCGAACCAGGTCCATGCCCACGTCCTGGAGAACGCGTCGCCGATGCGCTCGGCGATCTCGATCGCCTCCTGGGCATGGACCATCGCCCGCTCGCAGTCGCCGCAGCGATATGCCTGCCCCACGCTCCACAGGTGCCCCCAGCCGACCGTCTCCGTGGCGCCCTGCTCGGCGGCTGTCCGCAGGCCGCGATCGATCAGCTCGCGGGCTTCGTCGAGCCGGCCCAGGTCGGTCAGGAACCCGCCCTTCTGCATGAGCGTCTGGGCGAGCGGGCATGGGACCAGGGCGGCGCCGATCGTGGCGTCGCCGTCGGCGAGCTCGATGGCCCGGTCGCACCAGGCCAGTCCCTCGGCGTACTCGCCGAGCAGATAGGAGACGTACGACGAGCCGGCGGTGATCATGAACAGCGAGGGGTCACCGGACTCCTCGACCAGCGCGACGGCCCGGCGGATCGGCGTCAGCGCCTCGCGGTAGCGTCCGCGCGTGGTGAACAGGATCGTTCCGTAGCTGATCAGCAGGAGCGTCAGCGACAGGACGTCCTGAGCCTCGGCGGCCATCCGCTCGGCCTCCGAGAAGAGCGCCTCAGCCTCCTGGTCGGAGATGCCCAGGCGCCATCCGGAGTTGAGCGCGAAGATGCGCGCCGAGAGCCCGAGCGCGGCCGTCTCCTCCGTGGCGGGCAGGGCGTCGGCCAGCTCCCTCGCCCTGCGCCAGTGGCGCAGCGCCGCCGTCGGATCCTTGGTCCCGACCCACGCCCCGGCACGCGCGTGCGAGCGCGCGGCCTCCAGCGGCTCGTTCGCGCTCTCCCAGTGCCGGGCGAGCAGCGCCGCGCGCTCGTCCAGGCGCTCGGGCTGCTGCTCGACGATCGCGCGCGCGACCGCCGCGTGGACGGCGGCCCGGCGCTCGCCCAGCTGCGAGCCGTAGGCCACCTCCTGGGTGAGCGGGTGCGTGAACGCGTAGATGGCCTCCGGGTAGAGCTCCTGCTCGAAGACGAACTCGCCGGCCACCAGCGCGCGCAGCGCGGCTTCCAGCGCCGGCCGCTCCAGCGCGACCACGCGCGCGAGGACGGGCTCCGAGAACTCCTTGCCGATCACCGCCGCCGCCTGCAAGACCGCCTTCTCACTCTCGGCGAGCCGGTCGATCCGCGCCGAGAGCACCGCCTGCACGCTCGCCGGCACGGCGGCCTCGACCACCGGAGCGGCGAGCCGATGGGCTCCGCGCTCGCCCTCCAGGTTGCCGGCCTCGACGAGCGACCGCACGACCTCCTCGATGAAGAACGGGTTGCCCCCCGTGCGCTCGCGCACCAGGTCTGCGAGCCCGCCGAGCGAGCGGTCGGAGCCGAGCAGATCCGCGAGCAGCTGCTCGATCGCCTCGGGGCCGAGTGGCGCCAGGGCGATCTGGCGGTAGTAGGACTTCGACATCCACTGCGCGTGGTAGTCGGGCCGGAAGTTGACGATCGTCAGGCCGCGCGCGCCCTGGGCGGCATCGACGTGGTTGGCCATGAACACCTCGCTGGCGGGATCGAACCAGTGCAGGTCCTCCCACAGCGTGACGCCGGGCGCGCGGGCGCTCTGCGCCCGGACGAGCTGCTTGGTCAGCTCGAGCACCCGGCGCTGGCGCGCCTCGGGATCCATGCGCGGCGCCGGCCGCTCGGGATCGGGCACGGCCAGGAAGTCGAAGACGAGTGGCAGGTCCTCGCCGAAGCGCTCGTCGAGCAACAGCAGCTTGCCCGCGATCCGCTCGCGCGATGTCTGGCCGGAGTCCAGATCGGTCACGTCGAAGTAGGAGCGCATGATGTGCAGGACCGGCAGCAGCGGGATCGACGTCGCGTGCGCCTGGCCCGACGTCTGGTAGACGGGCAGCCCGCGCGCTCGGCAGCGCCGCGCGAACATGTCGCACAGCCGGCTCTTGCCGACACCGGCCTCGCCGACGATCCCGATCACCTGCGGCCGGCCAGCGAGGCACTGCTCGAGGGCGGCGTCCAGCACGCCGAGCTCGTCCTCCCGGCCGACGAACCGCGAGAAGCCGCGCGCCCGCGAGACGTCGAGGCGCCCACGTGCCGCGC
Source organism: Solirubrobacteraceae bacterium (assembly GCA_035765835.1). GTDB lineage: Bacteria > Actinomycetota > Thermoleophilia > Solirubrobacterales > Solirubrobacteraceae > JAOPZW01. Next base: position 13,125 of record DASTWP010000112.1, on the reverse strand, counting down.
CGACCCCGACCAGCTGGTGGACGCGCAGCGCGTGACTGGCGCCCTTGACCTGGAACTCGCCCAGGTCGGCGAGCTCGAAGTAGCCCTCCGCGAGCGATGCCGTGTACTCGGTGAGGTAGGCCTTGCCGGGCTCGGCGAGCTGCTCCATGCGCTGCGCCAGGCCCACGGTGTGGCCGATCGCGGTGTAGGCCATGCCCAGGTCCTCGCCGATCGCGCCGACGACCACCTCGCCCGAGTTCAGCCCGATCCGGACCGAGAAGCTGAGTCCCTGCTCGCGACGCAGCTGCGCCGCATAGGAAGCAAGCTCCGCCTGCAGGTGCATCGCGGCGTAGCAGGCGCGCTGGGCGTGGTCCTCGTGGGCGATCGGCGCCCCGAACAACGCCATGATGCCGTCGCCGGTGAACTTGTCGACCGTGCCCTCGAACCGGTGGACGCCCTCGCAGAGGATCTCGAAGAATCGCCCCATGATCTGGCGCCAGGCCTCGGGATCCTGCTGCTCGGCGAGATCCATCGAGCCCATCACGTCGGCGAAGAGCACCGTCACCTGCTTGCGCTCGCCCTCCAGGGCCGTTCGGCCGGCGCGGATCTTCTCGGCCAGGTGCTCCGGGACGTGCGAGCGCGGGTCGGGCAGCGCGCCCACTGAAGGGAGCGCCGGGACAACAGCTTCGGAAGGCGCAGCCATGGCCTGACCGCAGGCGTTGCAGAACCGCTGGCCGGCCGGGTTCGCGGCGCCGCAGGCCGCGCATCGCCACACGTCGAGCAGCGACGCCGCGCAGTTCCCGCAGAAACGGGCCTCAGACGGATTGGGGTGGCCGCAGCCTGGGCAGTCCATGCGGAGCGCGGGACAGCTGGACCGGTGGCGGCGAGCCTACTCTCAGCGATCGCGGGCTGCCCAGGTTTCCGTCCTCTCCGCGTGGCGCGGGCGATCTCAGCGGCGCTCAGATTTCGCAGACGGCGATGGCGGGGGCGTCGCGACGCGCCTTCTCGGTCGCGGTCGCCAGGTCGCCAAGCGCCGAGTAGGTGATCGTGTCGGGGTGCAGCTCCAGCGCGCCGGCGTCGCCGGGCCCCAGTCGCTCGACGAGGTCCTTGGAGGCCAGCGCGCGGCCGCCGGTGGCGCATGCCTCGATGCGAGCGGTCTCGTTGACCTGATCGCCCAGTGCGGTGACCTCGGTTCGGCCGCTGGTCGCGATCTGGCCGACGTAGAGATTGGCTCCCCAGTGCAAGCCGAAGCGCAGCACGACATCCCCGGGCGGGAGCTCGCTCCTGGCCGCGACAGGGCCGACCGCCGCGCGGATGGCGCGGGCGGCGGCGATGCATGCTCGTGCCGCCGCCGAATCCGATCCCGAGGTCTCGGCGAGGAAGAACGCGACGATCCCGTCACCGGCGTGGGTGCCGACCAGGCCGCCCGCTTCGACCACGCACTGGTCGGCCGCGCGCGCCAGCCGCCTGACGAGCGCGAAGTAGCGCGCGGTCGACAGCTTCCGGGACAGCGGCGAGGAGGACTCCAGATCGGCGAACAGCACCGCCGCGGCGCGACGTCCCGCCTTGGCCACGCGGTCCATGCGCTCGAAGTGCCGAAGGTCGCCCAGCGCTGTCATGCGCGTCAGGGCGGCCATGCCCACGGCCGGCTTGCTGACCGACGCCGTGCCGACGACGGCACCCGTCGCGTCCCGCAACCGCAGCACGTTGATCAGGATCTCCACGCCCGCCCCGGCGCCGGTGTAGATGCCGCGGAACCTGAGATTCGACGCGTGCGGCACCTCGACCGGCACGAGGCCGCCGACGATGTCCTCGAGCCTCGGATCGACAAGCTCCCGCAACCGCTCGTGGCCGCCTGGGGTATCGGCGAGGATCCAGGGGCCGTATACCGCGAAGGCCCGGCGCAGGACTTCCAGCGGAAACTGACCCCCGCGCCATTGCATGGCCATGTTCACCCGCTCGGCGCCGTAGACGTGCCCGCCGAGCGGGAACGGCGCGAGCTCGACCTTGCCGCCGTACATCCACCGGGCCTCGTCGGTCATGTAGACGACCCCCCAGTTCGGGTCGACGATCTCGGCCCAGTGGCCGGCGTCGTTGAGCGCCGCCGCCGTCGCTGCGAGCACCGGATCGTGAGGCAGAGGGCACGTCTCCGGGCCGACGATCTCCATCAGCCGACCCTACAGTCGACGTCCGGCGCCGACGCAGTCGACGGATCCGCGGTCACGCCGCGCCGAAGAGCCCACGTGAGCTGCACCTGCCCAGGTGCCGGTCCTAGGTGGGCGATACTGGGCTCGAACCAGTGACCTCCGCCTTGTCGAGGCGGCGCTCTCCCAGCTGAGCTAATCGCCCTGGGAAGGCGGCAAGGGTAGCAGCGGCGCGCGGAGCGGAGGCGCTGTCCGAGGGTGGCTCCGCCCGCGCCCCCGCTACGCTGCGATGGCTCACGCGGCGACGTGGCGGAGTGGTTACGCAGCGGCCTGCAAAGCCGTTTACACCGGTTCGATTCCGGTCGTCGCCTTGCCGGGCACGCGGCACGGAGCCGGGCGTGCTGGTATCCGTCCCGGCATGTTCGAGATCACCCTCGTCGGTGGCCCGACGGCGCTCCTCGACTACGGCGGCCTGCGCTGGCTGACCGATCCCGCCCTCTCTCCCCCGGGCGAGTACGAGGGTGGCCTGGTCAAGACGACCGGCCCGGCGGTGGCGCCGGCCGGCATCGGGACGATCGACGTCGTGCTGCTCTCGCACGATCAGCACTCCGACAACCTCGATCCGGCCGGGCGGGAGCTGCTGCCACGCGCCGGCCGCGTGCTGACGACGGTCGCGGCCGCGGAGCGGCTGGGCGGCAACACGACCGGGATGAAGCCGTGGTCGTCGATCGAGGTCGCGCGGCCCGGCGGCGGCGCCCTGACCGTGACCGCCGTCCCCGCCCAGCACGGGCCGGACGGCTGCGAGCCCGTGATGGGACAGGTCACGGGCTTCGTGCTGGGCGGCGAGGGGCTGGACGTCGTGTACGTCTCAGGCGACAACGCGTCGCTCGACGTGGTCCGCTCGATCGCGCAGCGGATCGGGCGCGTCGACGTGGCCGTGCTGTTCGCCGGCGCGGTCCAGGTCGCGCGCCGCTTCGACTCCGCCTACCTCACGCTCTCCAGCGATTTCGCCGCGGAGGCCGCGAAGATCCTCGGCGCCGAGGTCGTCTTCCCCGTCCACTACGAGGGCTGGACGCACTTCACCCAGGGCGAGGACACGCTGCGCGCCTCCTTCGCCGGCTGCGGCGTCGCCGACCGGCTCGTCCTGCCACCGCGCGGAGAGACCGTCGCGATCGGACCGGGAGCGGGCGCGGCCGGGTAGCTCAGCGCGCGTTGCGCCGGATCCACTCGGCCAGGAACGGCTCGGCGATCCAGGCGCGCCCGCGCTCGCGGCCGATCAGCTCCTCGCGCTCGAGTGCGTCGAGCGCCTTCTGAACAGAGGAGGCGCTGCGCAGGTCGTGGCGCACCCGGTACTCCTCGCTCAGGGGATGTCCCGGCTGTTCGGCGAGCGCCTGGAGCAGGAGCTTCTGGGCGCTCGAGGCGCGCTGCCAGACGATGCTGAAGTGCGCGTGCTCGGACTGCAGGACCTTCTCGAGCGCGGTGTCGAGGCGCACCGTCGTGGCCGCCGAGCGGCGGGGCGTCTCCTCCCACAGGAAGTAGCAGAGCTCCTGCGTCGCATACGGGTGGCCGTGCGTGATCGCGAGCGCGGCCTCTACCGTCGCCGGCGGCGCGGAGCGGCCGGTCGCCTCGAAGCGCTCGGCGATGAACGGCGTGAACTCCGCCGGCGGGATCACGTCGATCTCGGTCTTCTTCGCGCTGCGCCAGAAGGGCTCGTTCTCGTCGTTGAAGATCCGCTCCATCATGTGCCGGCGACTTCCGAGGTAGACGTGCGCCACCTCCGGCTGGTCCTGGAAGACCGATCGCATCAGCTTCGGAAGGCCCGGGTCGATCTCCATGACCTCCTGGAACTCGTCCAGGACGAGCACGCCGCGCCGGCCCCGCTCGGCGGCCAGCTCCGCGACCATCTCGAAGAGCCGCTCGAGCGTCGCGTCGACGTCTTCCGGCGCGTGGCCCGCCCCGAAGCTGAAGCCGAGCGATCCGTCGGTCGCATCCACGGTCATCGTCGGCGAGATCCGCAGCCCGCGGAAGAGGCGCGCCCCGGCGTCGCGGGCGCGCGCGAGCGGCCCGGCGAAGTCCTCGTGCACCACCGCCGCGAGCTTCTCCGCGAGCCGCTCCTTCGTCGGAGCCCGCATGAGGTTGATCTGGCCGACGAGGACCCGCCGCGTCACGAGCCGCTGCGCCACCCGGTCCACGAGCGAGGTCTTGCCATAGCGTCGCGGCGCGAAGATGACGACGTCCTGGCCGTTGCGCGCGTCCGCCACGAGCTCCCGGATCTCGGTCTCGCGGTCGGTGAAGGCGTCGTCGCGGGCGACGGCCCCGAAACGGAACGGGTTGGTCGGCTCTGAGCGGGCGATCAGCCGATCATACCAAGCGGGATTATCTTGTTCGGATAATCGCTGGCGGTATGACCATGCTGCTCACGTCCGGACACGCGGATCGAGCCACGCCTGCACGGTGTCGGCCGCGAGGTTCGCCGCGACGATGAGCAGCGTCCCCACGAGCACGATCCCGATGAGCAGCGGATAGTCGACGGTGCCGTGGCCCTCGACCGAGCCCATCGACTCGGTCGTCATCCGCAGGATCCCGGGGATGTTGAAGACGCGCTCGAGCAGCAGCGCGTTGCTGACGACCATCACGGACTGCACCCCGGCGAGGCTGATCGCGGGGGCGGCGCCGGCCGGGACGGCGTGGCGGCGCAGGATCGTGCGCGGCCGCAGGCCCTTCCCGGCCGCCGTTCGCATGAAGTCCTGCTCGAGCGCCTCGCCGATCGAGATGCGCATCATCCGCAGGCACATCCCCCAGAGCGGCGCGGCGAGCACGATCCAGGGCAGGACCAGGCCCTGCAGCCAGTGCAGCGGGTCCTTCGTGAGCGGCTGGTAGACGCCCTGGCCCCCGACGAACGGGATCGGCAGCGAGCCGATGTCGGGCGCGAACAGGAAGATCGCCATCAGCCCGACCCAGTAGACCGGCGCGCAGATCGCGACCGTCGCGACGCCCTCGAGCGCGCGCGAGACGAGCGAGCGCGGCCGCAGGCCGCAGACGGCCCCGCAGGCCACGCCGCCGGCGGTGCCGAGCACGATGCCGCCCGCGAACAGCGAGAGGTCCGCCGGCAGCCCGTCGAGCACCATCGAGCTGACGCGCCGGTGCCCCTGCGTCCACGAGCGCCCGAGGTCGAAGTGAAGGAAGACGCCCTTCAGGAACGCCCAGAGCTGCACCGCCATCGGCCGCGGGTCGTGGAACAGCTCCGGCTTCAGGACGTGGAAGATCAGGAACGTCAGCGCGAGCACGCTCGCAAGCACGACGAGGACCCGCACCGCGCGGCGGAGGACGAAGCTGGAGATCGAGAGCGCCATCCTGGCGGCGCGCACGGTAGCCGCCGTCGCGCCGCCCGCCCCCGCCGCGCGTCCGCCGGCTTATCCCGCCCTTACACCTGCCGGCCCGGATGCCGGGGCTATACTGGCGCTCGCCTCGCGGCTGTAGCTCAGTTGGCTAGAGCGTCTGCTTGCCATGCAGAAGGTCGAGGGTTCGAGTCCCTTCAGCCGCTTGTCGTAACCTGACCCGCCGTGACGGCGGGTCCGGTGGTGATGGCCTGGAGCGGTGGCAAGGACGCCGCGCTCGCCCTGCACCGCCTGCGGGTGGGCGGGCGCGAGGTCCGCGCGCTGCTGACGACCGTCGAGGAGGGCGCCGGCCGGGTCTCGATGCACGGGGTGCCGGTCGAGCTCGTGCGACTGCAGGCGGCGGCGCTCGGACTGCCGCTGATCGAGATGGAGGCGCCGGCGTGGCCCTCCAACGAGGTCTACGAGCAGCGACTGGCGAACGCGCTCGCGGACGCGCAGATCGCCGACGTGCACGACGTCGCCTTCGGCGACCTGTTCCTCGCGGACATCCGCGCCTACCGCGAGCAGCGGCTCGCCAAGCTCGGCCGACGAGCCCTGTTCCCCTTGTTCGGTGAGGACACGGCCGCCCTTGCACACGAGGTCGTCGAGACCGGCCACCGCGCGACGATCGTCTGCGTCGACCCGGCGCGGCTCGACCCGTCCTTCGCCGGCCGCGCGTACGACGAGGGCCTGCTCCGCGAGCTGCCGGACGGCGTCGATCCGTGCGCGGAGAACGGCGAGTTCCACACGTTCGTGCACGACGGCCCGGGCTTCGCGCGCCAGGTGCCGTTCACCCTCGGCGCCGCCGTCGAGCGCGACGGCTTCGTCTACCGCGCACCGGCGTTGACAGGCGCCGGAGCGGGCCGTACGGTCGCGCCCTGAGCGAGGACCTGTTCGTAGGGCGCGCCTCGGAGCTCGAGGCGTTGACGGAGCTCGAGGCCGCGGTCCAAGGGGGGCGGCCCGCGGCCGCGCTCGTCGTGGGTGAGCCGGGCGTCGGCAAGTCCCGCCTGCTCGCGGAGGCGGTGCGGCGCCTGGGACTGCCGGTCGTCCAGCTCCATGGCTTCGAGCCCGCGCACGAGATCCCTCTCAGCGCCGCGGGCACGTTGCTCCGGCGGCTGGGCCAGGTGCGCAGCGTCGGCGAGCGTCTCGAGTCGGTCCTCTTCGGCCACGCCGGCCGGTCCGAGGCGCTCGAGCCCGTGCGTCTGTTCGAGGCCGCCTTCCGTTGCCTCGTCGCCTTCGGTGTCCTCGCGATCGCGGTCGACGACGTGCAGTGGGTCGACTCCGACAGCCTGGCGCTGCTCGACTATCTGCTGTCCGCGGCCGTTGCGAGCGGCGTGCCGATGCTGCTGCTCGCGGCGAGCCGGCCCTCCGCGGCGGCACAGAGCCTCGCCACGACCCTGCAGGCGCGGCTCGGGGAGGCGTTCGTGCACCAGGAGCTCGGTCCGCTCAGCCGCGAGGAGGGCCTCGCGCTGCTCGCCGGGCTCGCACCCGCAGTCGGCGCGCAGGACGCCGAGCAGCTCTGGCGGGACGCGGGCGGCTCCCCCTTCTGGCTGCGCGCCCTAGCCGGCGGCAACGGCCGCGCCGGCGCAGGCGCGCAGGTGATCAAGGCGCGCTACGCCGGTCTCGACAGCGACGCCGGCTCACTGTTCGCGCTGCTGGTGGTCGCGGCGCAACCGCTCGCGCTCGAGGCAGCGGCGGCGCTGCTCGACTGGCAGCAGGCGCGGGCCGCGCGCGCCGGGAGCAGCCTGGCGAACCGCGCGCTCGTGGTGTCGGCGGCGGGCCGCCTGCGGATCGCCCACGACCTCATCCGCGAGGCGGCCGCCGACACCGTCGACCCGCAAGAGCGGCGCCGCCTGCACGGCCGCCTGGCGGAATGGTTCGAGCGCTCCGCCGGCGACGACCTGACCGCGCTCGGCCGTGCGCTCGAGCATCGCCGAGCAGCGGGTCTCGACGCGACGGCGCTCGCCGCGCAGATCGCGCGCTCGCCGCAGCGGCGCCTGCTCGGGCGCGACGGCCTCGACCTGCTCGCCGCGATCGCGAGCGGCACGGACGATCCGGAGCTCCAGCGCGACGTCGCCGCGCTTGCAAGCGAGATGGGCGAATGGGCCGTCGCGCTCGAGCGGTGGGCGCCGCTCGTCGAGCGGCTCACGGATCCGGCTGGGCGCGCGCACGCCGCGCTCGCCGCCGCGCAGGCGGCGGTGCGCGTCGAGCGCGTCGACGAGGCCTACGCGCTCGTCGGCCGCGCCCGCGAGCAGGCCCCCGCCGACCCGCTCGTCGCGATCGAGGCGGACGTGCTGGAGGCGCAGGCCCTGCGCTGGTACGAGAACCGGGTCGAGGAGGCCGACGCGCGCAGCGAGAGGGCGGCTGCAAGGGCCGCGAGCCTCGTCGACGCGGCCGGCGGCCCCGAGCGGCTCGACGGCGCGCAGCGCCGCGCGTACATCTCGGCGATCCGGGCGCAGGTCGACGCCGCGATCCGCCGGGCCGATCCCGACGCGCTCGCCGAGCATGCCGAGCAGATCGTGCGCGCGGCACGCGAGCCCGCCGATGCCCTGAAGGCCACGTTCGACGGGATCTTCGGGCTGATCATGTTCGAGGGCCTTCCGCTCGCGGCCGAGCCGCGCGCGCGCAAGGCGCTCGCGGAGGCCCGACAACTGCTGCTGCCCGTGATCGAGGTCGAGGCCACGCACTGGCTCGGCTGGACGCTGCACTACCTCGGCCGCCTCGAGGAGGCCGAGGACCTCACGAGCCAGACGGTGGCGCTCGCCGAGCGCGTCGGGCCGCCCGATCGCTTCGGGCTGCAGAACATCCGCGCGACGGCCTACACGGTGCGCGCGAGCCGTGGCGACTGGCGCGGCGCGGTCGCCGCGATCGCACACGAGGCGGAGCGCGAGCCCGACCCGCACTACCGCCTGAACGTGCGGATGATGCAGTTGCCGCTGCTCGCCCGCTTCGGCTCGCCGGCGCCCGCGGACCTCGAGCCGCTGCTCGGCGCGATGGCCGAGGACGCGCGCGGAGCCGGCTGCGAGCGCTGCCGGCTGCAGTCGCTGCTCTTCGGTGCCGAGGCGCTGGCGCGCGCCGGCGAGCGCGAGCGCGCCGTCGCCGCTCTCGCCGAATGGGACGCGTGCCAGCCGCAGCCCCGCCCGGGCCCGGCGGCGCGGCGCGCGTACGCCGACGCGCTGCTGGCCGCGGGCGAGGATCCGCGCGCGGCCGCGGCGCCGTTCGCGCACGCCGCCGCGCTCGCCGAGGCCGCCGGGCAGCGCCTGCTCGGCCTCTGGATCGCCATCGACGCGGCCGCCGCCGCAGCGCACCACGACCGCGCAGCCGGCGTCGAGGCGTTGCGCCGGGCCGCGGCGGACGCGGGCGCGATGGGCGCCACCAGCGAACAGCGACTCGCGGTGCGGCTGCTGCGCGCGCTCGGGGTTCGGGCCTGGCGGCGCTCAGGCGACGGCGCCCCGTTGACCGCGCGTGAGGCCGAGATCGCCCGCCTCGTCGCGGCCGGGGACTCCAACCCGGAGATCGCCGAGCGCCTCTTCCTATCGCGCAAGACCGTCGAGCGCCACGTCTCGAACGTGCTGCTGAAGATGGGCGTGCGCAACCGCACCGAGCTGGCGTCACGGCTCGCCGCCGAGGACGCTCACGCCATGGATGCGGGAGGTGCCGGATGACCCGCGCACACCGGTGCTCCTAAGTTCGGCCTGATCCGGCTTCCTGGAGCCGGCAAGGACCGAAGGGGGAATCATGACGCTCGCAACGAGGCTCGCCGCGACATGCCTGGCGACGGTGGCGGCAGCCGCGCCGGCTGCGGCGCCCGCAGTCGCATCGCCGTCGAACGGACTGGTCGGGGCGGCCAACATGGTCAACGACGCCGCGGCCGGCCACATGACGGGCACGGCGATGACGCGCAACGACGCCAACGGGGACGCCGGCATGTTCTGCGCCGTCTACATCACCAACGGCGTGGTCGCACCGGGCGCCTGCCCGTGAGGCTCGGGACGACGGTGAGCCGCGGCCGGCCGGCCCACCCGGACATCGCGCGGTAGCGCCGGTCGCGGCGGCGGGCGCGCGTCAGCGCACCGGTCGCCGCGCCCTGCCGCGCTCCTGGCGCGGCATGTGGTTGCGCGGGATCTTGATCGCCGGCGGATTCGGCGCGCAGACCTCGCTGCCGCTCTTCAGACGCACGGCGGGGAGCTTCGGCACCGTGCGGTTCACGCGCCCGAAGCTGAACGCGCTCGTCAGGTCGCCGGTCACCGAGCGCCGCCACGCGCTCAGGTTCGGCACCTCCGCGCCGAAGCGCGTCTCGAGGAAGCGCAGCGTCGAGGTGTGGTCGAAGACGTCGGGGCACACGTAGCCGCCGCGGCTGAACGGCGAGACCACGAGCATCGGCACGCGGAAGCCGAGGCCGACCGGGCCCGCGACGCCCTGCGCCGCGTCCGGCAGTGGCGAGACCGACACGAACTCGCCCGGCGTGCCCGGCGGCGCCACCGGCGGCGCCACGTGGTCGAAGAACCCGCCGTTCTCGTCCCACGTGATGAAGAGCGCCGTCTTCGCCCACAGCTTCGGGTGCGCGGTCAGCAGCCCGACGACCTCGCGCGCGAGCGCCTCGCCGGCGCGCGCGGAGGAGAACTGCGGGTGCTCGCTCTCGCCGAGCGAGCCGAGGATCCACGAGACCTGCGGCAGCCGGCCCGCGCGGATGTCCGCCTTGAAGTCCGCCGGGTAGGTCGGCTTGAGCCCGAGCGCCTGCATCGCCGGGTCGGTCTGGAAGCGCTTGAAGTACGGCAGCACGTTGTCGAAGACGCCGCCCGACGGGCTCGTGTACTGCTTCCAGGAGATGCCGCGCGCGGAGAGCTGCTCGGGCATCGTCGTCCACGTGAACCTCCCGGCGAACTGCTGGCGCTTGACCACGAGCGTCTCGAGCAGCGGCCCGCCCGCCGCGCCGTCGGGGTCGAGCGTGGCGCTGAGCGTGTAGAGGCGGTTCGGGTCGGTCGGCCCGATCACCGAGCAGTGGTAGCCGTCGCAGATCGTGAACGCCGACGCGAGCGCGCGGTAGAACGGCAGGTCCCCGCGGTCGTAGTAGCCCATCGTCAGCGGGCCGGCCTTCGAGCCGTCGTCCTTCAGGTGCTCGCGCACGAAGCTGTCCATCGCGCCGCCGTTCCAGGAGCGGTGCTGCGGCCCCCAGTCGTGCGTGATGTCGGGCGCGCAGACGCCCGCCGCCGCGCCCGCCGGCATCCGGTAGGGCAGCAGCTTGCCGCCGAAGCCCTTGCGATCGAAGCCGGACTGCGAGAAGGCCTTGCGCCCGTGGCGGTCGGAGAAGCCGCGCACGCCCGGGAACGTGCCGAAGTAGTGGTCGAAGGAGCGGTTCTCCTGGATCAGGATCACCACGTGCTCGATGTCGGCGAGCTTGCCGCGCCGCGGCGCCGCCGCGAGCGCGCGCGCGAGGATCGGGTCCGCGGCCGCCGCCGCCAGCGCCACGCCGGCGCCGGCCTTCAGCAGGTCCCTGCGTGTGACTGCCTCGCCCATGCTCGCTCCTCCGAGTCGCTGCTGCCGGTCCGTGGCAGCCGACGATAGCCGCCCGGGCGGATCAGGCGGCGCTCTTGCGGTAGTAGCCGGCGTTGATCTCGATGTACTTCTGCCACTCGTCGGGCACCTGGTCCTCCGCCGTGATCGCGTCGACCGGGCAGGCCTCGACGCAGGCGTCGCAGTCGATGCACTCCTCGGGATCGATGTAGAGCATCTCGTGGTCGTCGTAGTCGGGCTCGTCCGGCGTCGGGTGGATGCAGTCCACAGGGCAGACCTCGACGCACGAGTTGTCCTTGGTGCCGATGCAGGGCTCATTGATGACGTAGGCCATGCCGGACAGTTTTTCACATCGCAGCCCTGTGTAAAATCCGGCCCGGTGCACCCGACGCCCAACCGCCTGCTCACGGCGCTCCGAGACCTCGGCCGGCCCGCCGGGACCGCCGAGCTGGCCGCGATCCTCCGCCTGCACCCGAACGGCGTGCGCACCCACCTCGAGCGCCTGCGCGCCGAGGGCCTGGTGCTGCGTGCGCGCGAGCGCCGCCCGCGAGGGCGCCCGCGGGACCTCTGGCGCGCCGCGCCCGGCTCGCGGTCGCAGCCGTACGCGGACCTCGGGCGCTGGCTGGCGCGCGCCCTGCTGCCCGGCGGCCCGGGCGTCGAGGCGACCGGTCGCGAGGTCGGCCGCGAGCTGGCGCAGGCGCGAGAGCCCGCGTCGCTGCAGGAGGGCCTTGCGGCGCTCGGCTTCGAGCCGCGGGCGCTGCCGATGGCGGGCGGCGCGGCGTTCGAGCTGGGCACGTGCCCCTATCGCGAGGCCGCGCGCGAGCAGCGCGAGGTCGTCTGCGCGCTGCACCGCGGCATCACCGACGGGCTGATCGACGTCGTCGCGCCCGAGGCCAGGATGACCCGCTTCGTGCCGCGCGACCCGGACGAGGCGGGCTGCCTGATCGAGATCGCCGGGCCGGTGCCCGCTTGAGCACGCCGCCACAGCGGCGCTGCCGCCGGGCGCCGCGGCAGCTCGCGCCCGGCGCGCTGCGCCCGAGCGACATGCTCGGCTCGTTCTTCGTGCCGGGCCTCGCCTTCCTGCTCGCCGCGGCGGGCGTGGCGATCTACGGAGCCCTCGGCACGTGGCCGCAGGCGCACTGGCTCGCGCTGCACCTGGCCTTCGTCGGCGGCGTCTCGCAGCTGGTGCTCGGCGCCGGGCAGTTCTTCGCGGGCGCGTTCCTCGCGACCGATCCGCCGGGGCGTGCGACGATCCGCGCACAGCTCGTGCTGTGGAACCTCGGTGCCGCCTTGATCGCCGCCGGCGTGCCGACCGGCTCGAACGCGCTCACGGGCGCGGGCGCGACCCTGCTCGGCGGCGGGCTCGCGCTCTTCCTGCTCGCGCTGCGCGGCCTGCGCCGGCGCTCGCTGCAGCACGCGCCATGGGCGGTGCGCTGGTACCAGGCGTGCGCCGTGTTCCTGGGCGTGGGCGCGCTGATCGGCGTCGCGATGGCGGCGCGCGCGACGTGGACCCACGGCAGCCTGCTCGGCGCGCATATGACGCTCAACCTCGCGGGCTGGTTCGGCACCGCGATCGTCGGCACGCTGCACACCTTCTTCCCGTCGCTGACGCAGACGCGCCTGCGCCACCCGCGGCTCCAGCGGCCGACGTTCGCCGCCTGGACGAGTGGCACCGCGATGCTCGCCGCCGGCTACGCGTTCGCCGCCGGGCCGCTCGTCGTCGCGGGCTGGGCGCTGCTGAGCACGGCCGCGGCGATGCTGTCGCTGAACATGGCCCAGTCGCTGCGCACGAGCACGGCCGTGCCGTCGCTGCCGGCGCGGCTCCTCGCGCCGGCGCAGCTGTGCCTGCTCGCCGCGCTGCTCATCGCGCTCGTGCACGCGTTCGGCGCCGATGCGACCGCGCCGCCCTACGGCGGCGAGCGCGCCGCGATCGCGATCCTGCTCGTGCCCGGCTGGCTCGGGATGACCGTGGCCGGCTCGCTCCTGCACCTGCTCGCGGTCCTCGGGCGGGTACGCGACCTGCGCCGCCCGCTCCCGGGCCCGCGCCCCGCGCGCGACCGCGCGCTGGCGGGGCTCGCCGCGCTCGCGGTCGCCGCGCTCGCCGCGGCGCG
>DASTWP010000111.1:0-8513 GCA_035765835.1 Solirubrobacteraceae bacterium | reverse complement strand
CTCGAGGGCGATGCCGCGGGCCTGGCGGCCCGCGTGGCGGACCTGTCGGCGGCGCGCTCGGGCGCGCGGCCGGCCCACTCGCGCAGGCGCTTGACCTCGCGCGCCTGTGCGAAATAGAGCAGCGCGAGGACCGCGAGACCCAGGATCGCCGCGAATCCGGCGATGGCCCCGTACTCCTTGACCTGCTCGGAGACCGAGAACGCGAAGAGGACGGTCATGGGCAGCGGGCCATGCTAGTGGGCATCGAGGTCACGACCGCGGGTGGGCCCGGGGGCGTCACAGCTCCGGCACGGCCGGCGCGACGCGCGCGGCCGAGAGCTCGCTGACCTTCGCGGCCAGCCCTGCCGCGTCGCCCTCGAGGACGAGCAGGCCGATCTCGTCGAACATCGCGTCGACCGAGCGTGGCTCGAGCCGGTCGCGCTCGGCGTGCAGGATGCGCTCGGCCGGCGTCGGCTGCGGGCGCTCGTAGGGGTTGAACAGGTCCTCGTGCAGCTTCTCGCCGGGGCGGCGGCCGACGATCTCGATCGCGATGTCCTCCTCGGGCCGCAGGCCGCTGAGCTCGATCATGTCCCGCGCGAGCTGGAGGATCGAGACCGGCTCGCCCATGTCGAGCACGAAGACCTCGCCGCCGGTGCCGAGCGTGCTCGCGCGGATGATCAGCTGCACCGCCTCGGGGATCGTCATGAAGTAGCGCTTCATGCGCGGGTCCGTGACCGTGACCGGGCCGCCGAGCTGGATCTGGCGGCGGAAGATCGGGACGACCGAGCCCGAGGAGCCGAGCACGTTGCCGAAGCGCACCGTCGCGAACTGCGTCGCGGGCCAGTAGGCGCTCGCCGCCTCGACCGCGAACTCGGCCAGCGCCTTCGAGGCGCCCATCACGGTCGCCGGCTGCACCGCCTTGTCGGTGGAGACGAGCACGAAGCGCCCGACGCCGGCCTCGCCGGCGACGCGCGCGACGAGCCGCGTCGCGAGCGCGTTGTTGCGCACGGCCTCGACCGGATTCAGCTCCATCAGCCCGACGTGCTTGTAGGCGGCCGCGTGGAAGACGACCGTCGGGCGGTGCTCGGCGAAGACCTCGCGCATGCGCTCGCCCTCCTTGCAGTCGGCGAGCACGGCGGCGAGCGTCGAGGGGTGCACGTGGCGGTCGTCCTCGAGCTCGCGCTGGATGCGGAAGAGGTTCTCCTCGGCGTGGTCGATCAGCACCAGCCGCCGCGGCGCCACGCGCGCGATCTGCCGGCAGAGCTCGGCCCCGATCGAGCCGCCGGCGCCGGTGACCATCACGACCTCGCCGGCGAGGTAGCCGCCGACGCGGTCGACCTCCATCCGCACCGGCTCGCGGCCGAGGACGTCCTCGACCTGCACCTCGCGGACCTGGCGCACCATCGCGCCGGAGCCGGAGGACTGCAGCAGCTCGAAGACCGTCGGCAGGGTGCGCACCGGGATGCCGCGCTCGCGGCCGGCGCGCACGACGCGCGCGCGCAGCGTGCCGGGCGCCGAGGGGATCGCGATGATCAGCTCGTCGGGCTCGGCCTCGTCGAGGATCCGCGGCAGCTCGGACTGCGTGTTGCCGAGGATGCGCACGCCCTCCAGGCGCATGCCGCGCTTGGTCGGGTCGTCGTCGACGAAGCCGACCGGGGCCAGGTCGAGCTCGGGGTTGCGCAGGATCTCGCGCAGCACGAGCCGGCCGCCGTCGCCGGCGCCGACGATCAGGACGCGGCGCGCGTCCCGCGTCGCGCGGAAGCCGCGCGGCGGGCGCTCGTAGACGGCGCGGGCGATGAAGCGCACGCCGCCGGTCAGGCACAGCGTCAGCAGCAGGAAGCCGACGAGCACGCCGCTCGGCGGGAAGACGGCGACCGAGCCGCCGTGCGAGGGCACCGTCACCGGCTTGGCCACCGCGATGTACCCCGCGACGCCGAGCACGGCGACGACGACCGCCTGCACGACCGCCTGGTAGTCGCGCTGGCCCGTGTAGCGCCACTGCTTCAGGTACAGCCGGAAGAGCACGAAGACCACGAGCGCGATGGCCACCGCCCACGGCAGCGTCGCGACCATCAGCCGGTCGTACTTGTGCGGGATCCCGTTGTCGAACCGGAAGCGGTACGCGAGCGCGTAGGCGACCGCAACCAGGAGCCCGTCGATCGCCAGGAGCGGGAGTGAGTGGCGGTGGAGCGGGAAGGTCGCCGATCGCACCCTGCCGGGCACGGGAAGACGTCGGCGCATCGAGGGCTATGGTAGCCGCGCGCCCGGCTTTCCGCCGACGGTCCGCCGCAACCCGTTCTCGCAATGTCCGGCCCTGAATGGCTCCCTCCCGTCCCGCCGCAGTCCGGCGCGCCTCCCGCGCAGCACGCGCCGCCATGGCACCTGCCGGCCCGGGACGCCGACGCCCTGCCCGGCGCGAGCTGGTGGAGCCGCGTCGCGGCGGCGCTGCTGGACGGCCTGATCGTGTTCGTCGTGGCCGTCGCGGTGACGGTGCTCGTGGGCGCCGGCGGCGGCGGCGGGACGGCGGCGCGAACGGCCGGCGGCTTCGTCTTCCTCCTCGTAGCGCTCCTCTACGCGCCGCTGCTGCTGGCGACGAACGAGGGGCGCACGATCGGCAAGCAGGCGCTGAGCATCCGCGTCGTGACCGACGACGCCCGGCCGCCGGGCTGGGGCACGGCGATCCTGCGCGAGGTGCTCCTGAAGGGCATCTTCGGCGTCATCGGGATCGTGCTCGTGATCGACGTGCTCGTCCCGCTGTTCGACCGCCGCAACCGAGCGCTGCACGACATGGCCGCGCACACGCGCGTCGTCAGCGACATCACGGGCTGGTGAGCATCTCCGCGAGCAGCGCCGGGTCGCGGCGCACGCGGCCCGGCGCGGGCCCGCGCTCCG
This sequence comes from Solirubrobacteraceae bacterium, assembly GCA_035765835.1. GTDB lineage: Bacteria > Actinomycetota > Thermoleophilia > Solirubrobacterales > Solirubrobacteraceae > JAOPZW01. The sequence goes on along the minus strand of DASTWP010000111.1, from coordinate 5,642 downwards.
CGCGGCGCTCGACCACGACGTCCTCCGGGCGCTGAAGGCGCCGCAACCGGCCCTCTGCGATCAGGCGCTCGTCGACCGCGCCGAGGCGCCCCTCGAACGTCGTCCACACCGGCGTGCCGAGCGCGACCGCCTCGCGGTTCATCGTCCCGCCGGCGCTGACGACCGCGTCGGCGAACGCCACGAGCGAGGGGCCGTCGATCGCGCGCTCGGGCACGACGTAGCCGCCCGCGCGGGCGAGCTCCTCGCGCTGCGCCGGCGTGCGCGGCAGCACCACCACCTGCGCCTGCTCGCGCAGCCGGGCCAGGACCGCCCCGAAGACGTCGTTCTCGAAGCGGTGATAGAGCGAGACCGACGGCGGCGTGCGCACCACCGCCAGCGGCAGCTCGCGCTCGAGCCCGAGCTCCTCGAGCACGCCCGCGTCCGGCTCGAGGTCCGCGAGGTAGTACTCCTCCTTGAGCCCCGGATAGCGACGCAGCTTGCGCCGCGCGCCGTAGCGGGCCAGGCGCTCGGGCGGGATCGCGTCCGGCACCACCACCGCCCGCGAGAGGCGGCAGTTGATCGTGTGCTGGACCGTCGCCCACTCGTAGTCGAACATCGTCGCGCGCGGGATCCGCAGCGCCCACGCGGCGACCGTGACGTCGTTCGAGCCGTGGCCGAGCGCGAGGTCGAAGCGCCGGCCGCGCGCCCAGCGCGCGAGGGCCGCCGAACGGGACGCGAGTCCCACCGCCTTCGCGCCGAGCGCGCCGCCACGGTGGCGGCCGATGACCGTGTGCTCGATCCCGTAGCGCTCCGCAAGGCCGACCGTCTGCGCGAAGTCGCGCACGGTGACCTCGACCTCGTGCCCCTGCGCGCGCAGCGCCGCGAGGACCGGGCGCAGCACGAGCACGTGCGGGCTGTTCGTGAGGTCAGCCCAGACCCGCATCGCGCACCGCCGCGACGACCTCCGCGACCTGCTCGCGCCCGAGCGCCGCGCTCATGGGGATCGCCAGGTGGGTGCGCGCGGCCTGCTCGGTGCCCGGCAGGTCGGCATCGATCGCGAACGCGGGCTGGCGGTGGATCGGCCTGCGGTAGTACGCGCGCGCCTCGACGCCGGCGGTGCCGAGCGCCTCGGCCAGCTCGTCCGCGCGCTCGTGGCGGATCACGTAGAGGTGCCACGCGGGCCGGGAGCCGTGCGTGGCGCGTGGCAGCGCGGCCAGCTCGCCGAGCCCCGCCTGCGCATAGGCGTCGCCGGCGGCGGCGCGGGCCGCGGCCCAGCCGTCGAGCTCGCCCAGCAGGACCCGCAGGATCGCCGCCTGGATCTCGTCGAGGCGCGAGTTGTAGCCCACCTCGGTGTAGGTGACCTTGTCCTTGGAGCCGTGGAAGCGCAGCGTGCGCACGCGCTCGGCGAGCGCGTCGTCGGAGGTGGTGATCGCGCCGCCGTCGCCGAAGGCGCCGAGGTTCTTCGAGGGGTAGAAGGAGAACGTCGCGATCTCGCCCAGCGCGCCGGGCCGCCCGTCCGGGCCCGTCGAGCCGGCGGCCTGCGCAGCGTCCTCGAGCACCGGCACGCCGAGCGCCGCGATCGCGCGGACCGGCGCGACGTTGCCGAACAGGTGCACGGCGATGACGGCCTTCGTCCGCGGGGTGAGCGCCGCCCTCACCGTCTCCGGCGTCACGAGGAACGTCTCGGGGTCGACGTCGCAGAAGACGGGGGTGGCGCCCGTCGGCGGGATCGCCTCGGCGCTCGCGTAGAAGGAGAACGACGGCACGACGACCTCGTCGCCGGGCCCGACGCCGAGCGCGCGCAGCGCGATCGTGATCGCCTCGGTGCCGTTGGCGACGCCGGCCGCGTGCCGCGTCCCGACGTACGCGGCCAGCTCCTGCTCGAACGCCGCGACGTTCGGCCCGAGGATGAACGAGCCGCCGTCGAGGACCTCCTCGATCGCCGCGCGCAGGCGCGGGCGCAGCGGCTCCAGCGGGGTGATCGGGTCGAACAGGGGGACGGCCATCGGCGCGCGAACGCTACCCTCCGCCGCTCGTGCCCGCCGCCGCGCTCATCCTGCTCGCGTCCGCGACAGACAAGCTGACGACGTTCGCGACGAACGTCATCGACCACCTCGGCTACGGCGGGATCCTGGTGCTGATGACGCTCGAGAGCGCCTGCGTCCCGATCCCGTCCGAGGCGACGATGCTGTTCGCGGGCTTCGACGTCTCGACGCACCGCTTCACGCTGTGGGGGATCGTCCTGGCCGGCGTCGTGGGCAACCTGATCGGCTCCTGGATCGCCTACGCGGTCGGCTACTACGGCCGCCTGGAGCTTCTCGAGCGCCACCGCGTGTTCCACGTCAACCCCGCGCATCTCGCGACGGCCGAGCGCTGGTTCGACCGCTGGGGCTCGTGGGCGGTCTTCTTCAGCCGCCTTCTGCCGATCGTGCGCACGTTCATCTCGCTGCCCGCCGGGATCGCACGGATGCCGTTCTGGCGCTTCACCGCGCTGACGATCGCGGGCTGCGTGCCGTGGGTGCTCGCGCTGGCGCTGCTCGGCCGCGGCGTGGGCGCGAACTGGGAGCGCTGGAAGCACCACCTCGCGTACGCCGACTACGTGCTCGGCGCGCTGATCGTCCTCGGCATCGCCTACCTGGTCGTGCGCTGGTGGCGCGGCCGGCGCGGGCGGCCCGCGGATGCCACCGCCGCGCCCTGAGCCGCCGCTGGCGCAGGCGCTGGCGCTCGGCCTGCTGCAAGGGCCGGCGGAGCTGCTGCCGGTCTCCTCCTCCGCGCACGTCACGCTGCTGCCGTGGCTCGCGGGGCGGCCGCTGCCCACCGACCCGGAGCTGCGCAAGGCCTTCGAGGTCGCCCTGCACGCCGGCACGGCGGCAGCGCTGCTCGGGCATGCGCGCGCCGCGGCGCGCCGCCCGGCGCTCACCGCGCTCGCGACGCTGCCCCCGGCGCTGGCCGGGCTCGCGTTCGAGCGGGCGATCGAGCGCCGGCTCGGCACGCCGCGCGGGATCGCGCTCGGGCTGCTCGCCGGCGGCGCCGCGATGGCGATCGCGGACGCGTGCGGCGGGCGGCGGCGCGTCCGGGCGGACGCCACGCGCGCCGACGCGCTGGCGCTCGGTCTGGCGCAGGCGGCCGCGCTCGTGCCCGGCCTCTCGCGCAACGGCATGACGCTCGCCGCCGCGCGGGCGCGCGGCTTCGCGCCCGCCGAGGCCCAGGCGCTCTCGTGGGAGGTGGCGCTGCCGACGCTCGCCGGCGCCGCCGCGCTGAAGGCGCTGCGGCTCGCGCGCTGCGGCCTGCCGGCACGAGCGGCGGCGGCCCTGGCCGCCGGCGCGCTCGCCGCCTTCGCGTCGACCCTCGCGGCGCGCCCGCTCCTGCGCCGCGACGGGCCGTTGCTGCCGTTCGCCGCCTATCGCGCGGCCCTCGCAGGGCTGGTGCTCCGGCGCGTGCGCGAGAATCCGGCCCGATGAGACCCCACCGCGGGTCCCCCCGCAACCACAGTCCGGACCCTGGGCGGCAGCCGCTGGGGAGTGGCCCGGACGCCTACGCCGCCGCCGGCGTCGACACGGCGCAGGCCGATGCGGGCGTCGACGCGCTCGTCGGCGTGCTGCGCACGATCGAGCTCGGCCGGCCGTCGCGCTCCGTGCTCGCGAGCGGCCACTACGCGAGCGTCCTGCGCATCACCGACGAGCTGGGGATCGCGATCTCCACCGACGGCGTCGGGTCGAAGCTCGTCGTCGCCGAGCAGGCCGGGCGGCTCGACACGGTCGGCATCGACTGCATCGCGATGAACGTGAACGACGTCGTGTGCGTCGGCGCGGAGCCGATCGCGATGGTCGACTACCTCGCCGTCGAGCAGGTCGAGCCCGAGGCGCTCGCGAGGATCGCCGCCGGCCTGAAGCTGGGCGCGCAGGACGCGGGCATCGAGATCCCCGGCGGCGAGCTGGCCGTGCTGCCGGAGCTGATCCGCGGCCACCCATCGCCCCACGGCTTCGACCTCTGCGGCACGGCGATCGGCACCGTGGCTCTCGACGCGATCGTGACCGGCGACGCCGTCCAGCCCGGCGACGCGCTGATCGGCCTGCCCAGCTCCGGCCTTCACTCCAACGGCTACACGCTCGCCCGTCGCGCGCTGCTCGAGGACGGCGGCCTCGCGCTCGAGGACGCGCCCCCCGAGCTCGGCGGCGCGAGCGTCGCCGACGCGCTGCTCGAGCCCACCGTGATCTACGTCCGCGCCGCGCTCGACCTGCTGCGCAGCGACATCCCCGTCCACGGCCTGGCGCACATCACCGGCGGCGGGCTGCTGAACCTCCTGCGCCTCGGGCCGGAGCGCCTCGGCTTCACCGTCGAGGCGCCGCTGCCGGTGCCACCGGTGTTCGACCTCGTCGCGCGCCACGGCGGGGTGCCGGCGGCCGAGATGTGGGAGGTCTTCAACATGGGCTGCGGCTTCGTCGCGATCGTGCCGGAGGAGCGCGCGGACGAGGCCGCGCAGCTGCTCGGCGCCCGCCACCCCGGCGCGGCGCGGATCGGGACCGTCACCGCCGAGGCCGGGCGGGTCTCGGCCCCGGGCGTCTCGCTTCCGTAGCTCTCCGCAGTCGTTCCCGCAACGTCTGCGCTACAGCCAGGAAGCCGGTCTGTCGATGAACCACCAGTGAGGGTCAAGGACGACCAGACGCTCGTGCTGTGGCGCGCGTACCGCGAGAGCGGCGATCCCGAGCTGCGCAACCGGCTCGTCCTCACGCTCGCCCCGCTGGTCAAGTACATCGTCGGCCGCAAGGTCCGCGAGCTGCCGCCCCAGGTCGAGGCCTCGGACTTCATCTCCTGCGGCATCGAGGCGCTGATCGCCGCGATCGACCGCTTCGACCCCGCCCGCGGCGCCAGCCTCGAGCAGTACGTGTGGACGCGCATCCATGGCGCCGTGCTCGACGAGCTGCGCCGCCTGGACTGGGCGCCGCGCTCCGTGCGCCGGACCGAGCGCGAGTACCTCAGGGCGCGCGAGGAGTTCGCGGTCGTGCACCGGCGCGCGCCCACCGAGGAGGAGTCCGCGGCGATGATGGGCATGAGCGTCGAGGACTTCCGCGCGCACGAGCTGGACGTGATCCTCGGCGACGTCGGCTCGCTCAACGTGACGATCCACACCGAGCGCGAAGGCGCGATCGAGCGGATCGAGGCGGTGCCGGACCCGCGCGGCGACAGCGACCCCGAGCGCTGCGCCCAGCGCGCGGATGCGCACGAGCGCCTGCGCCGCGCCTTCGCGCAGCTCGACGAGCGCGAGCGCACCGTCGCGGTGCTGCTCTACGTCGAGGAGCTGACGCTGCGCGAGATCGGCGAGGTCGTCGGCCTCAGCGAGAGCCGCGTCTGCCAGATCCACCACGGCCTGCGCCGGCGGCTGCGCGAGAAGCTCAGCGCCGACGAGCCGCTGTTCCTCACCGCAGCGGCCTGACGCTCGCGCCGGTCAGGCGAGCGACCACAGCTCGCCGCTGACGAACCGCTCGGCGCGCACGCGCCATTCCGCCGCAAGCCGCCACAGCTCCGCCGCCGCGCGCGGGCCCGGCAGGTCGCAGACGGCCGCCACCTCGGGCGTTGCCATCGACCCGAAGCGGGCGAGCGCCTCCTCCACCGGCGGCAGCGGCCCCGGCTCGGCACCGGCCTCCACGAGCAGCGCCCGCACC
>DASTWP010000110.1:0-13673 GCA_035765835.1 Solirubrobacteraceae bacterium | reverse complement strand
ACCGGCCGCGAGCACGCGCAGGGCGTCGTGCGCCGCCACCGGTTGATCGAGCGCTTCCTGACCGACGTGCTCGGCATCCCCTGGCACGAGGTCCACGAGGAGGCCGAGCGGCTCGAGCACGCGATGTCGCCGGTGCTCGAGGAGCGGATGCGCGCCGCGATCGGCGACGCGAAGACCTGCCCGCACGGCCACCCGATCACCGCCGGCGCGCGCGTCGAGGGCGTGCCGCTGGCGGACGTCGCGGAGGGCGCGAGCGTCCGCGTCCTGCGCTTCGAGAACGAGGCCGAGGACCTGCTGCGCTACCTCAAGGCGGCCGGGCTCGAGCCCGGCCTGGAGGGCACGCTCGCCGCCCGCGGTGACCACGAGGTCGTCGTGCAGGCCGCGGGCGGGGCGCGCGTCAGCGTCACGCCGAGCGTCGCCGAGACCGTCTCCGTCGTCGCCGATCCCTCACCGCCGCCGCGCACGGCGCTGCCCGAGCAGCTCGTGCTTTCGCAGGACCGTTACGGACGCTGATCACCAGGCCGGCTCGCGCGCGAGGTCGAAGCGCATGTGCACCTCGGTGCCGCCCTCAGGCCGCACCCTCACCTCGAGCACGTCGGCGAGGCTCGCGATCATCGGCAGGCCGAGGCCGAGCCCCTGGCTGTCCACGCGCGGTGCCATCCCGCCGCCGGAGTCGATCACGACGACCGCGATCTGGCTGCCGTCGCGATCGGCCTCGAGCACGACCTCGCCGGCCGGCTGATGGTCGCGATAGGCGTGGTGGACGACGTTCGTCACCGCCTCGGAGACCGCCAGCGCGATGTCGGCGACGGTCTGCTCGACCGCGCCGTGCGCCGCCGCGAACTCGCGCACCGCAGCGCGCGCCTGCCCGGGCGCGGCAGGCTCAGACGGCAGCTCGAGATGCAGCTCGGGCACCCTCTCTGATCACGCGGGGGCCGGTGCGCCCAAGGACCGGTATGCGTCGGCGAGGCGCGCGACGCCCTCCTCGATCTGCTCGGCGGTGACGCCCGAGTAGGCGAGCCGCAGCGTGTTCTGCCCGCCTTCGAGCAGGAAGTCGGTGCCCTTCACGAACGCCACGCCGCGCTCGGCCGCGGCACTGAACAGCGCGTCGACCTCGGTGCCCTCCGGCAGCTCGACCCACATGAAGTAGCCGCCCTCCGGCGCGACGAAGCGCGCCTCGGGAAGGTGCTGCTCGAGCGCGCCCACGAGCGTCGCGACGCGCTCGCGCAGGGCGTCGCGCACCGTCTCGACCGAGCGCGCGACCGCGCCGCTGACGCAGAACTCGTGCACGATCGCCTGGGCGACCATGTTCGGCGAGATGTAGGTGTTCGTCGCGAGCTTCTGGATGCGCGCGATCAGCTCGGCAGGGCCGACGAGGTAGCCGACGCGGATGCCCGGGCAGACGGTCTTCGAGAACGAGGACGCGTACACGACGCTGCCGCTCGTGTCCTGCTCGAGCATCGTCGGCAGCGGCTCGCCGGTGAAGCGGATCGAGACGTACGGGTCGTCCTCGAAGATCGTGAAGCCGTGCTCGCCCGCCAGGCGCAGCAGCTCCTCGCGCTTGGGCCCGCAGAGCGTGTGGCCGGCGGGGTTCTGGAAGTTCGGGATCACGTGCGCGAGCTTCGGGCGCAGGCCGCCCTCGAGCAGCTCGCGCAGCTCGGCGGTGTCGATGCCGTCGCTCTCGAGCGAGACCATCCGCACGTCCGCGCCGCGCGAGCGCAGGTTCAGCAGCGTGCGGTCGTAGGTCGGCTTCTCGACGATCACCGCGTCGCCCGCGGAGACGAGCGTCTCGAACAGGAACGCGTCGGCCTGCATCGAGCCGTTGGTGACGAGCACCTGCTCGACCGGCACGCGGTGCTGCTCGGCGATCCACTCGCGCAGCGGCACGTAGCCGACCGCGGTGCCGTACGCGGTCGCGCCGCCCGGGTCGTTCTCGAACGCGCGAACGGCCGCGGCCTTCAGCCCCTCCACGTCGACGATGTCCAGCGACGGTGCCCCGCGGGCGAAGGAGATGGTGTCGGCCATGGCGACTCCGAAAGCTAGCGCGAGCGCCAGCTAGTAACGATCCGCACGAGCGGGTGTAGATCCGGCATACGCAACCGAACCGGGGAGGTTCAGATGCAGGTGTCTGACTCACACCATTTCCGCAAGCAGGTCGCGGGCCTCTGCATGCTGTTCGCGCCGGCGCTGGTGCTGGTTTCGGCGATCGTCTCGCCGAAGCTCTCCAGCAACGGCGGCACGCAGCTGCGCTACGCCTCCGCGCACCTCGATCGCTGGTACCTCGCGCAGGTCCTGGCGCTCGCGGCGCTGGTCCTGCTGGTGCCGGCGATCCTCGGCCTCATGCACATGCTGCGCGAGCGGCAGGTGGCGATGGGGCACGTGGGCGGCGCGCTCGCGCTGATCGGCGTGATGGCCGCGACCGCGCTGACCGGCGCGGCGCTGCTGATCTGGCAGATGGCCGAGCCGGCGCGCAACATCGCGCAGATGGCGCTCGTGGCGCACGACTTCGGCCGCACGGCCGGCGTGGTCGTGGCGCTGATGATCCCGACGATCGGGTTCGCGCTCGGCTTCATCGCACTCGCGTACGGGCTGTTCCGGGCGCGCGCGGTGCACTGGATGAGCGCGCTGCTGATGGCGGCAGGCGCCGTGGCGCTCGACCTGGGCTTCGGCCCGGTCGCGAGCAACGCGCTGGCGATCGCGGGCTGTGCGGCGCTGACGATCGGCCTCGGCTCGATCGGCTGGGCCGTGCTGACCGAGACGGACGACGCATGGGCGCACACGCCGGAGTTCCACGGCTTCGGCGGGGCGAGCGCGGCCTGACCCCCGCGTGACCCGGCAGGGCGGCGGCGCTACCGTTCGCGGTGCCGCCGCCCAGCCATGCACCACCTCCTCCAGCACCGCCCCGCCTTCTACGTGCTCGGCCCAGCGCTCGGGCTGATCGTCCTCGGCCTCGCCGCCACGATCAACGAGCGCTTCGGCGTGCTCGGCGGCTTCTCGAACGTGGTCGAGCGCGCGACGGGTCGCACGCGCACGCTCGGCTGGCGCGCCTGGCTGCTGCTCGGCCTGTTGCTCGGCGGCCTGCTGCATCGCCTGCTCTCCGGCGCGCCGACCGTCCATCACGGCTTCGGCTGGCTGACCCGCACGTTCGGCAGCGGAAGCGTCCTCGTCGGGATGTTCCTGCTGCTCGCCGGCGGCCTGATCGGCTACGGCGCGAAGACCGCGGGCGGCTGCACCTCGGGCAACGGGCTCGGCGGCTGCTCGGCGGGCTCGACCGCGAGCTTCGCCGCCACCGCCACCTTCATGGTGACGGCGATCGGCCTCTCGTTCCTGATCCGGGGGCTGACCTGATGCGCGTGCGCGCCGCCGCCTGCCTGCTCGGCATCGCCTTCGGCTTCATGATCTCGTGGGGCCAGTTCAGCGACCCCGAGCGCATCCGCCAGATGCTGCTGCTCGAGGACCCCTACATGTACCTGATGATGGGCTCCTCGATCGCCGTCGCGATGCTCGGCCTGCGCGTCCTGCGCGCGCGCCGCGCGCGGGCGCTGATCACCGGCGCGCCGGTCACGATCGCGACCCAGCGGCCAGAGCGCCGGCACTTCGTGGGCGCGGCGATCTTCGGCGTCGGCTGGGCGATCGCCGACTCGTGCCCCGGGCCGATCGCGGCGCAGCTCTCGCAGGGCGTCGCGTGGAGCGCGTTCACGGCCGCGGGCGTGCTCTGCGGCGTCTGGCTCTACCTGCGCCGGCAGGACCGCCTGAGCCTGACACAGAGTCGCCTCCGGCGACGGGGACCCGCCTCCGGCAGCCATCGACCAACGGCTGCGCCGTCGGTGCCCGCTGCCTCCGGCACCCCTCGCGTCTCAGCCGCCGAGGATCTCGACCGCGATCTCGGCGACCTGCGTCGGGGTGCGGCCGACCCGCACCCCGCGGGCCTCTAGCGCCTCGATCTTCGCCTGCGCGCCGCCGCTCGAGCCCGAGACGATCGCGCCCGCGTGGCCCATCGTCTTGCCGGGCGGCGCGGTGACGCCGGCGATGTAGCCGACGACGGGCTTGGTCACGCTCTCGGCGATGAACTCCGCCGCCTCCTCCTCGGCCGAGCCGCCGATCTCGCCGCTCATCACGATCAGCTCGGTCTCGGGGTCGTCCTGGAAGAGCGCGATCACGTCGATGAAGCTCGAGCCCGGCACCGGGTCGCCGCCGATGCCGACGATCGAGGAGTTGCCGAAGCCGAGCTGGGCCAGCTCGTTGCCGATCTGGTAGGTCAGCGTGCCGGAGCGGCTGACGACGCCGACGTTGCCCTCCTTGAAGAACGCCGCGGGGATGATCCCGACGTTCGCCTTGCCAGGCGAGAGCACGCCCGGGCAGTTCGGCCCGATCAGGCGGATGCCCGGCGTGCGCTTCAGGTGCGTGTAGACGCGCAGCTCGTCGTGGGCGGGGATCCCCTCCGTGATGCAGATGATCGTCGCGATGCCGGCGTCGGCGGCCTCGAGGATCGAGTCGGCGGCGAACGGGGGCGGCACGAAGATCATCGCCGTGTTCGCCTGCGTCTCCTCCACTGCCTGGTGGAAGGTGTTGAAGACCGGCACGCCCTCGACGTCCTGGCCGCCCTTGCCGGGCGTCACGCCCGAGACGACCTGGGTCCCGTAGCGGCGGTTGTTCATCGCGTGGAACGTGCCCTCGCGGCCCGTGATGCCGGACACGCACAACCGCGTGTCCTTGTCGACGATGACGCTCACTGCCCACCTCCGTCGCGGCCGGCGGCGAGCGCTACGACCTTCTCCGCGGCCTCGTCCATCGTGGCCGCGGTGTGCACGCCGGGCAGGTGCGCCTCGGCGACGATCTTGCGCCCCTCGACGTCGTTCGTGCCGTCCAAGCGCACGACGAACGGGACGGTGGGGCGGACGATGTCGAACGCCTCGACGAGGCCGCGCGCGACCTCGTCGCAGCGCGTGATGCCCCCGAAGATGTTGAAGAGGACGGCCTTGACCTTCTCGTTGGAGAGGATCACCTCGACGGCGCTGACGATCGCGTCGGCCTTCGAGCCGCCGCCGGCGTCCAGGAAGTTGGCCGGCTTGCCGCCCGCGTGGTCGACGACGTCGAGCGTCGACATCACGAGGCCCGCGCCGTTGCCGAGGATCCCGATGTCGCCGTCGAGCTTGACGTAGATCAGCCCGCGCTCCTTGGCCATCCGCTCCTGCGGGTCCTCGCCGGAGATGTTGCGCAGCCCGGCGTTGTCCTTGTGGCGGAAGAGCGCGTTGTCGTCGAGCGTGACCTTCGCGTCGAGCGCCTTCACGCTGCGATCGGCGAGGACGACGAGCGGGTTGACCTCGACGAGCATCGCCTCCTCGGCGGCGAACGCGTCGTAGAGCTTGGCGAGCAGCGCCCCCACCGGGCGGACGAGGTCAGGCGCGAGGCCGGCCTCGAACGCGAGGCGGCGGCCGTGGAAGGCCTGGAAGCCGATCAGCGGGTCGACGTGCAGGCGGGCGATCGCCTCGGGGCTCTTCTCGGCGACCTCCTCGATCTCGACGCCGCCCTGCGTGGAGAGCATGATCAGCGGCGCCTTCGCGGCGCGGTCGAACACGATCGAGGCGTAGTACTCCTCGGCGATGTCGCTGGCCTGCTCGATCCAGAGCTCGTGGACCGTGAGGCCGCGGATGTCCATGCCGAGGATCGCCTCGGCGTGGCTGCGGGCCTCCGCCTGGTCCTTGGCGACCTTGATGCCGCCGGCCTTGCCGCGCCCCCCGATCAGCACCTGCGCCTTGACCACGCACGGGTAGCCGATCTCCTCCGCGGCGGCCACCGCCTCGTCCACGCTCTTGGCCGGTCGCCCCTCGGGAACGGGAACCCCATGGCGCGCGAACAGCTGCTTGCCTTGATATTCGAGGAGGTCCATGAGAGGGCGTGGACCCTAGAGGAAATGGCATGATGCCCGCCCTCATGGCGCTCCCTTCCAAGGTCACCTTCGTCACCTTCGACGTCTACGGCACCCTGATCGACTGGGAGTCGGGGGTCTACGACGCGTTCCGGCGCGAGGCCGCCAGAGACGGCTTCACGATCGACGACCCGAGCGAGGTCATCTCGCGCTTCCACCAGTACGAGCGGGAGATCGAGGCCGGCTCGTACGAGCTCTACGCCGAGGTGCTGCGGCGCGTCGCGATCAAGATCGCCAAGGACATCGGCTGGCCCCTGGAGCCCTCGCGGTCGGGCTTCCTGCCGGACTCGCTGCAGCGCTGGGGGGCGTTCAAGGAGACCAATCCGCAGCTGACGAAGTTCGGCAAGAAGTTCCAGACGGGTCTGATCTCGAACGTCGACGACAAGCTGCTCGGGCTGACGCGGCGCCACATCCCGCACGACTTCGACCTCGTCGTGACCGCGCAGCAGGTGCGCTCCTACAAGCCCGATCCCGCGCACTTCAACGAGTGCGCGCGCCGGATCGGCGGCAAGAAGGGCTGGGTGCACATCGCGGCCTCGCACTACCACGACGTCGAGCCCTGCGTGAAGCTCAAGATCCCGGTGATCTGGGTCAATCGCCACAAGGAGGAGCTCGACGCGGGCCAGAAGAAGCCGACGGCCGAGGTGAAGAACCTCCTCGAGGCCGTCAAGCTGCTCGGCGCGGGGTAGTCCGCCGTGCAGGTCGTCGCGCTGCACGCCGACGTGCTCGTCGCGCGCAGCGCGATGTGGCAGACGACGTGCACGATCGTGCACGCGGGCGATCCGGGCGAGTGCTTCGTCATCGACTCGCCCGTGTTCCCCGACGAGCTCGATGCGCTGCGGGCCGTGCTCGCGCAGGCGGGCTGGTCGCTGTCCGGGCTCTTGTGCACGCACGCCGACTGGGACCACCTGCTCGGGCGGCTGGCGTTCCCCGACGCGGCGCTCGGCTGCTCGGAGACCAGCGCCGCGCGGCTGCGCGCAGAGCCCGGCGCGGCGCAGCGCTCGCTGCGCGAGTTCGACGAGGAGCACTACGTCGAGCGCGCCGCGGGCGGGCGGGTCCTCAGTCTCGGCCAGGTGCAGGCGCTGCCGGTGCCGGGCAAGCTCGAGATCGGCGAGCGCGAGCTCGAGCTGATCCCGACCGGTGGCCACACCGCCGACGGGATGGCGATATGGGTCGAGTGGGCGCGCGTGCTCGTCTGCGGCGACCACCTCTCGCCGGTCGAGATCCCGATGCTCTCGCCCGGCGGCTCGCGCGAGGAGTACCTCGCCACGCTCGGCCGCCTGAAGCCCTACGCCGAGCAGGCCGACTGGGTCGTCCCGGGCCACGGCCCGCCGCTCGACTCCGCCCGCGCGCTGGCGATCATGCGCGAGGACGTCGCCTACCTGCAGGCGCTGCCATCACCCGACGCGCCGCTCCCGCTCGCGCGGCGCACGCGCGAGCAGCAGCGGGTGCATGGGGAGAACCTGGCGCGCGTCGAATGATGGGCGGCCCACGGGCCGCCCATCACCGACTCTTGGTTCTCAGCCTGCGCCGGTCGCGCTTCCGACGAGCGTCGCGACGAGGGTTCCGGTGGCGGTGCTCCCCGTACCGGCGGAGGTCTGGTCAAACCCTGTGGTGGTGATCGTCGAGCTGCTGCCGGTGACGGTGAGCAGTCGCACGATGGAGTACGCGGCCGTCGCGCTGCCGGACGAGCCTTGAACCGTCGTGATCGGTTCGGCCGTCACGAACGTGCCGTCCTTGCGAAGCTGGGCCTGATGGGTCGCCCCCTGCCCTGACGTCAGCCCCGCACGCGTGATGACGCCGGTGGCCTGGATGACGTAGCTCGCCGGACCGGGCAGCGTCAACGTGTTGATCGGCGTGCCGAGGCCGCCGCCGGGCTCGGGAATGGCCTCCGCCGCGTCGCGCACGTCCTGGAATGCCGCACTCGGGCCGGTGTCGCCCTTCGCCCCGGTGTCGCCCTTCGGGCCAGGGAGGCCTTGCGCGCCGGTCGCGCCCTGCGGTCCGGCGGGGCCCTGCGGGCCTGCCGGGCCCGCCGAGCCGGTCTTGCCCGCCGCGCCTCGAAGCTGCTTGAGCACGCTGGGCTTGATCTGCTTTGTCGAGGTGATCAGGTAGTGCTTGGCCGCGTACGCGCCGCCTCCGAATGCGAAGAACAGCGCGAGTAGAGCGACCAGCATGGACGGCGAGATTCGCCGGGAGAAGCGATGCATTCCTGCCCCTTCGAGGTGGTTAGCAGAGCCCGCTGGACGTCAGAATGCTGACCTTCTACCACTCGCCGGACGGATGCAAGAGGTCCTGCCCGAGCTGTGCTCTGCTGGGCCGGGCGCGGGGCGCGGCGGTCAGTCCAGATGCAGCCGGAAGTACAGGTCCCGAGCCCCGTACGGGTTGTTCGTCGCGCTGAAGCCGAAGGACTCGTAGAGCGCGATCGCGGCCGCGTTGCGCTCGTTGACGTCGAGCTCCATGCGGCGGGCGCCGCGGGCGCGGGCGGCGGCGATCGCGGCCTCGACGAGCGCGCGGCCGAGGCCGGCGCCGCGGGCGTGGTCCTCGACGAAGAGGTCCTCGAGCAGGCAGTCGAGGCCGGCGCGCCAGAGGCGGTCGCGGTAGCGCAGCTGGCAGACGCCTGCGGGGGGCGCGTCCTCGTGCGGCGAGCCGATCACGAACTCGGTGTGCCGGTCCTCGATCAGGCGCTCGACGCCGGCGAGGAACGCGTTCTCCGAGGGCCAGTCGTAGCCGAGGTGGTCGCGGAAGGCGACCATCAGCCGCGCCACGATCTCGGCCTCGGCCGGCTCCGCGATCCAGACTCGTGGCGACCCGCTCACCAGGCGGCGAAGCCTATGCGAGCGCCGGCGCAATACGCTCGCGGGCAGTGCCCCTGCCGCGCCGGCTGACGGAGATCCAGGAGCGCCGCAGGGCGGTGCTCGCCCTCCTCGCCGGTGCGGCGATGATCGCGGGCGCGGCGGTCGGCGCGAGCCACGGCGCGCCCGAGAGCGCGAAGCGCGTGCGCGGCCTGCGGATCGCCGGCGTCCCGGACGTCCCGCGGGCGCCCGCGGCGCTGCCACGCGGCGGGCGGCGCCTGTTCCCGAACTTCCGCGTCGTCGCCTACTACGGCGCGCCGCAGGCCGCGCAGCTCGGCACGCTCGGGATCGGGACGCCTGCGCAGGCGGGGCGGCGCCTGCTGCGGACCGCCGCGCAGTATGCGCGCAGGACGCGCCCGGTGCTGCCGGCGATGGAGCTGCTCGCGGCGATCGCGAACCCGTACCCGGGCGCCGACGCCATGTACCGCACGCGCCAGCCCGATGCCGTCATCGCGCGCTACCTGCGCGCCGCCCGGCGGATCCACGCCCTGCTCGTGCTCGACATCCAGCCCGGCCACGCCGACTTCCTCAGCGAGACCGAGCGCCTCGCGCGCTGGCTGCGAGAGCCCGACGTCGGCATCGCGCTCGACCCCGAGTGGCACACGCCGGGCCAGATCCCGGGCAAGGTGATCGGCTCGGTCGGCGCGGCCGAGATCAACGCGGTCAGCCGCTACGTGGCGGGCATCGTGCGCGCGCGCCGGCTGCCCCAGAAGCTCTTCGTCGTGCACCAGTTCACCGCATCGATGATCGTGGACAAGCAGCTCGTCAAGCACCGTCCCGGCCTCGCGATCACGATGAACATCGACGGCTTCGGCACGCCGTCGGCGAAGGTCGGCAAGTACGAGGAGTTCATGCGCGACGGCACGCGCTTCGACCAGGGCTTCAAGGTCTTCTTCCACGAGGACACGCACATGCTGTCCCCGCGCGAGGTCCTGCAGCTGCAGCCGCCGCCGGACCTCGTGGTCTACGAGTAGTCGCGACGGGGCCGGCTATTCGGGCGAGGCGATGACGGCGATCGTCGCGCCGGAGGTGATCGGGTCGCCCTCCTTGACGGGCAGCTCCTTGATCACGCCCGCCTTGTGCGCGGTGATCTCGTTCTCCATCTTCATCGCCTCGATGATCACGAGCAGCTGGCCCTCCTCGACGGTCTGGCCCTGCTCGACGAGCACCTTCCACAGATTGCCCTGGAGCGGTGAGCTCAGGGTGTCGCCGGTCGCGCCGCTGCCGCCCTTGCGCTCGCCCCGTCTGGGCGGCTTGCGGGCGCCGGCGGCGGGGGCCGCGCCGTTGACGGAGGTCGCGGGCGGGTGGGAGCCGGTCGGCGGCGGGCCGATCACCTTGACGTCGAAGCGCTTGCCGCCGACCTCGACGGTGTAGGCCTGGGAGACCTTCTCCTCCTCACCCTCCTCGGGGGGCACAGGCGGCTTCTCGAAGGCCAGCGACTTCAGCCACTCCTTGTCCTCGAGCAGCTCGCGGCACGTCGAGCCCTGCGCCCACTGCTCGGTCGCGAGCAGCGCCTTGTGGAAGGGGATCAGCGTCTTCAGGCCCTCGATCTCGTACTCGTCGAGCGCGCGCAGCATCCGCTTCGTCGCCTGCTCGCGGTCGGCGTCCCAGACGATCAGCTTGGAGACCATCGGGTCGTACATGGGCGAGATCTCGGAGCCCGGGCCGACACCGGAGTCGACGCGCACGCCGGGGCCGCTCGGCTCCTTGTAGTTGCCGATCCGGCCGGGGGCGGGGGCGAAGTTCTTCGAGGCGTCCTCCGCGTTGATGCGGCACTCGATCGCGTGGCCGCGCAGGACGACGTCCTCCTGCTTGATCGACAGCGGCTCGCCCGCGGCGGCGCGGATGCCCTCCTTGACGATGTCCACGCCCGTGGTCATCTCGGTCACGCAGTGCTCGACCTGCACGCGCGTGTTCATCTCGAGGAAGAAGTACTCGCCGTCCTGGAGCAGGCCCTCGACGGTTCCGGCGCCGCGGTAGTCCACCGCGCGCGCGGCCTCGACGCCGATCCGCCCGATGCGCTCGCGCAGCTCGGGCGTGACGATCCACTCCGGGGCCGGCGACTCCTCGATCACCTTCTGGTGGCGGCGCTGGATCGAGCAGTCGCGCTCGCCGAGGTGGATCGTGTTGCCGTGGCCGTCGGCGAGGACCTGGACCTCGACGTGGCGCGGGTCGTGCAGGTAGCGCTCGAGGTAGACGGTCGCGTCGCTGAAGAACTTCTCGCCCTCGCGCGCGGCGCCCTCGAAGGCGGCCTCGAGCTGGGACTCGTCGAGCGCGACGCGGAAGCCCTTGCCGCCGCCGCCGCCCGAGGCCTTGACGGCGACCGGGAAGCCGATGTCCTTCTTGATGATCTTGCGCGCGTCCTGGACCGTGGCGACCGGGTCGGTCGTGCCTGGGACGATCGGCACCCCGGCGGCCTTCATCAGCTCGCGCGCCTTCGTCTTGGAGCCCATGGCGTCGATCGCGCTCGCGGGCGGCCCGATGAAGACGATCCCCGCCTCCTCGCACGCGCGCGCGAACGGCGCGTTCTCGGCGAGGAAGCCGTAGCCGGGGTGGACGGCCTCGGCGCCGGACTCCCTGACGACCTCGAGGATGCGCTCGACCTTGAGGTAGCTCTCCGCGGCCGTCGGGCCTCCGAGCAGGAACGCCTCGTCGGCGCGCTTGACGTGGAGCGCGTCGCGATCGAGCTCCGAGTAGACCGCCACCGAGGCGATTCCGAGCTCCTCGAGCGCGCGGATGATGCGGACGGCGATCTCGCCGCGGTTGGCCACAAGAACCTTGCTGAACATGCGGGCGCAAGCGTATGGAAAACCGCGCAAGTTTCGTCCGGTCCCTGCGTTGGGAGTCTCGAGAGATCTTCCCCAGGGCAGGGGAACGTGCTACGGGGCGGTGGGTCGAAGCGGAGTCGACCCGCCGCCCCGTTCGCCTTTTCCGGGCAAGCGTCCTGCCCGGTGGTCGCTCTGCGACCAGAACCCAGGACGCTTGCGGCTCAGTCGACCAGCCGCCGCTCCGTTGCCCAGCGCGTGAGCTCGTGGCGGCTCGAGAGCTGGAGCTTTCGCAGCACGGCGGAGACGTGCGCCTCGACGGTCTTGGCGGAGATCCCGAGCCGGAACGCAATCTCCTTGTAGAGATAGCCGCGGGCGATGTGCTGGATGACCTCGCGCTCGCGCGGCGTCAGCGAGTCGAGGTCCGGGTCCGAGCCGGGGGCGGGGCCGCCGGAGAAGGCGTCGAGCACGAAGCCCGCCAGGCGCGGCGAGAAGACCGCGTCGCCGTCGTGGACGCGGCGGATCGCGTCGGCGAGCTCGTCGGCGGCGATCGACTTCGTCACGTAGCCGCGCGCGCCGGCGCGGATGACGGCGATGACGTCCTCGGCGGCGTCCGAAGCCGAGAGCGCGAGGAAGCGCGTCTCGGGCGCGGCCGGCGCCGCGCGCTCGATCACGGCGACGCCGCCGCCGTCGGGCATGTGGACGTCGAGCAGCACGACGTCGGGCCTCTCGCGCTCGATGCACGCGACGGCCTCCTCGACGCTCGCCGCCTCACCGGCGAGCTCGACGCGCCCCTCGAGCTCCGCGCGCACGCCGCTGCGGAAGAGCCCGTGGTCGTCGACGATCAGGACGCGTGGGGCGCTCATGCCGGCAGGCTCAGCTCGACCTCGGTGCCGCCGCCCGGCGCCGCGTGGATCAGCGCGCGGCCGCCATGGCGCTCCATCCGCCCGAGGATCGACTCGCGCACGCCGCGGCGGTCCTCCGGCACGGCGTGGGGGTCGAAGCCCGGCCCGCGGTCGCGGACGAACGCCTGCACGCCGCCCTCGCCCGCCTCGACGAAGACGTCGACGCCGCCCTCGGGCGCGAACTTGGCGGCGTTCACCATCGCCTCGCGCGCAGCGGCCACGAGCGCCTCGCCGCGCTCGTCCAGCGGCGCGTCGCCGGTCACGACGAGCTCGACCTTCACCCGGTGCGCGCGCTCGACCTCGCCGGCGGCGGCCTCGAGCGCCGCGGCGAGGCTGCCGCGATCGGCCTCCGGGTCGCGCCCCGCCAGCCAGGCGCGCAGCTCGCGCTCCTGGCGGCGCGCGAGGGCGGCGACCTCGCCGGGGTCGTGTGCGCGGTGCTGCACGAGCGCGAGCGTCTGGAGCACCGAGTCGTGCAGGTGCGCGGCCATCTCGGCGCGCTCCTGCGAGCGGATGCGCGAGGCGCGCTCGGCCTCGAGCGATCGCCACAGGCGCAGGATCCACGGTGCGAAGACGATGCTCAGCCCGACCGCCACGACCACCACCGCGAGCACCACGTCGCGGGCGGCGCTCAGCGAGCCGGTGCCCTGCAGGAACGCGACGCCGGCGGCGGCGACGAGCGCCACGCCCACGACGGTCCGCGTGACCGCGGAGGCCCTGCGGCGGTCCCCGGTCGTCTGCGGCTGCTCGGCCCCGGCATCGAGTGCGGGCGGGCTCGGTCGTCCCGGTGCCTGCTGCGACTGGCGCCAGAGCAGCGCACCACCCGCGGCCACGAGGACGATCGGCCACGTCACCGCATCGGAGAACCAGATCCCGAGCGCGCGGAAGGCGAGCAGCACGGCGAGCACGAGCAGGCCGGCGCCCGCGCCGACCTCGAGCGAGGCGCGGCCGCTGCGCAGCCGGCCGCCGAGCGCGCGGCCGTCCTCGGCCGGCACCAGCACGAGCGCGATCACGTAGAGCGCGATCCCGAGGCCGCCCGCCGCCGCGGCCGCGACGAAGACCACGCGCACGACGATCGGGTCGATGCCGAGGTGGCGGCCGATGCCGGCGCAGACGCCGCGGATCAGGCCGTGCTCGCGATCGCGGCGAAGCCGCGGGCGCGCTGGGGTCGGTGCGGGGACGGTTGCCATGCGTTCTGGGCCGGATATTCCCCCATATGCGGGGT
>DASTWP010000109.1:0-3753 GCA_035765835.1 Solirubrobacteraceae bacterium | reverse complement strand
GCGCTGTGCGCTTGATCTCCTCCAGCGCGGCTGCTGCGTCGCGCGGCGAGAGATAGCCCTCAGGCTTCGACCCGTCGGCGGTCCGCCAGCGCGGCCGACCGCGCGCGTCCGTGCCGGACTGCTTCACCCACGCCGGCCCGAGGCGCTTCTGGTGCTGTCCCTCGCCGTCGCGCCACTGCACGTACCACTGCCGGCCGCCGCTTCGCTGGACCACGAACACGTGGCCGGTGATCTGAATCTCACGACGCTCTTCCATGCTGGCCTCCGCTTCGGCGCCGGGAGCGATCTCGTGTCCCGAGCCGTGTCCCGAACTCGTCTGAACCCAGCGATCTGGGGACACGTCAGAGGCTCCAAAAGGCCGATGAACACTTGAGATTCGCGCGCCCGGCGTGGCTTACAAGCAGGAGGTCCCCGGTTCGAGCCCGGGACCGCCCATCCGACCGGCGAGCGGCAGGCGACGCGCCTACCCGGTACCGACGAGCGGCTCGACCGCTCCGGGGCCGGGGATCGCGGCGACGTCCCGTGGCCCGATCGCCTCGCCGCAGGCCGAGCACACCATCCGGGCCTCCGACGTCTGGCCGCACGCCTCGTGGATCAGCTCGAGCGGCGGGCCGTTCGGTGCGGCGTACTTGTCGCCCCACTGGCGCATCGTCGTGATCACCGGCCAGAGGTCGCGGCCCTTCTCGGTCAGCCGGTATTCGGATCGCGGCGGGCGCTCGCTGTAGGGCACCTTGGCCAGCACGCCCGACTCGACGAGGCGAGCGAGTCGCTGATTGAGGATGTTGCGGGAGATGCCCAGGCGCGCCTGGAAGTCGTCGAAGCGCCTGACCCCCAGGAATGCGTCGCGGAGGATCAGCAGCGACCACCACTCGCCCACCACCTCCAGGCACTGCGCGACGGAGCAGTGCATGCCGGAAAAGCTCTTGCGCTCCATGGCGTCAGGATAGTGAGTTGCGTCATAGAACGCAACGCGCTACGGTGCCGGTCTCGTCATGGAACCGACTAGGTCCTGAGAGGGAAAGCGATGGCCTCGCAACCGATGTCGCGCGGTGTGGTGAGCCCCGGCGCCACCATCTCGCGCCGGGACGCTTCTCCCGGGCTGGTGCTGCTGATCGTGTGCGCGGGCGTGGTCCTCGCCAGCCTCGATCTGTTCATCGTCAACGTCGCCCTTCCGCAGATGGGCAGCGACTTCCATCTTCGTGGCGGAGGCGTGGGGAGCCTGTCGTGGGTACTGAACGCCTACGCGATCGTGTACGCGGCGTTGCTGGTCCTGTTCGGCCGGGTCGCCGAGCGCTATCGCCGCGAGCGCGCGTTCCTGCTCGGGGTGGCGGTGTTCGTGGGCGCGTCGGCAGCGTGCGGGGCGGCCGGCAGCCTGACGATGCTGGTCGCCTTCCGCGTCCTGCAGGCGGCGGGGGCCGCGCTGCTCACGCCCACCTCTCTCGGGTTGATCCTGGCGACGTTCCCGCCCGAGCGCCGGCACGGCGCGGTGCGCGCGTGGACCGCGGTGGGCGGCGTGGGGGCGGCGCTCGGCCCCGTGGTCGGCGGGCTGCTGGTCGCCGCGAGCTGGCGCTGGGTGTTCTTCGTCAACGTGCCGATCGGCCTGCTCGCGCTCGCGATCGGCTGGCGGCGCCTGCCCCGCGTTGCCGGCCATCCGGCGCCCGCGCCCGATGTCCTCGGGGCGCTGCTGATGACGGGCGGGGTGGGCGTGCTGTCGCTCGGGCTGGTGCAGGGCGGCACCTGGGGATGGGGCGACGCCAGGACCCTCACCGCGCTCGCAGCGGCGGCCGTCGCGCTCGCCCTGTTCGCGGCGCACAGCGCGTGGCACCGCAACCCGCTGGTCGACCGGGCGCTGTTCCGGCTGCGGCCGTTCACGGGCGCCTCCGCGGTGGCGGTCCTGTTCTCGGCCGCGTTCGGCGCGATGCTGCTCTCGCGCGTTCTCTGGGCCCAGGACGTGTGGCACTGGTCCCCGCTGATCACCGGGCTGTCGATCGCGCCCGGGCCGCTGATGGTGCCGCTGCTCTCGTTCCTGGTCGCCGGCCGGCTGACCGCGCGGCTGGGGGCAGGGGCCGTGATCGCCGCGGGCTGCACGATCTTCGCCGCGGGGGTCGCCTGGTGGGCGCTGGCGATCGGTCTCCGCCCCGATTACGCCGGGGAGATGCTCGGCGGGATCCTCCTGACCGGCGTCGGCGTCGGCCTCGCCTTGCCGACGATGATGGCGACCGGCGCGTCGTCGCTGCCTGCGCACGCGTTCGCCACCGGCTCGGCAGTCGTCAACATGCTGCGCCAGATCGGGCTCGCCGTCGGCGTGGCCGTCCTGATCGCCGTGCTGGGCACCCCGCACTCGCCCGCCGGTGCGCTCGCCGCCTACGAGCGCGCCTCGTGGGTGATCGCCGCGATCTCGCTGGCCGGCGCGGTCGTCGGGGCGGTGCTGCTCGCCGCCAGGCGGCAGCTCGTTGCGGCCCCGGCCGAAGCGGGCGTGCCGGCGACGCCGCTCGCCGCGTCGAGCAAGAGCTACTAGAGAGCGGCGCGCCGGACCCACTGGCGCACAGCCGCACGCGACCGTAGGGTCGCATCATGCGACGCGCGCTGCTGCTGCTCGTGGTCGTCGTAGCCGTCATCGCGGCGGTCCTCGCTCGCGACTCCTCGCCCGCCCTCGCGCACAGCTGCTCGGACTACCCGAACCAGGCGGCGGCCCAGCGCGCGGCCGACACGCGCGACGCCGACGGGGACGGCATCTACTGCGAGGACCTGCCGTGCCCGTGCTCGGCGGCGTGGCACGCCCAGCACGACGGCGGCGGCGGTGGTGGCGCTCCGACGCGGCGGCGCACGCCCGCGCCCGCACGCCTCGGCCGCTCCGTGACGCTGGCGCCAGTCACGCGCCGCGGCGGCTGTCACGTCCGCGGGCCGCTGCCCGACCCTCGCTGCACACCCGGGGCGCGCTTCTCGAGGGTGACGCGCGCGCAGGTCTGCCGGAGCGGCTACGCGAGAGCCGTCCGGGACGTCTCCGTCGCGACGAAGGACGCGGTCTACGGCGCCTATGGCATCCGCCGCCACTTCGACGGCGCCGACGGCGAGGTCGACCATCTCGTGAGCCTCGAGCTCGGGGGCTCAAACAGCCGCGCGAACCTGTTCCCCGAGGCGGCGCTTCCCCGGCCGGGCTCGCACGAGAAGGACCGGCTCGAAAACGAGCTGCACGCCGAGGTCTGCGCCGGGCGGCTCGGCCTGCGACGCGCGCAGCTGCTGATCGCGCGCAACTGGGTGAAGGCCTATCGCGACCGCTTCTGACGCCCTTGCGTGGCGCGCTCGCTGGGCGTTAGTGTCGCTCCGAAAGGAGGGGCACCATGGCCACTCGTATCCAGCTGGACTTCGCCACGCTCGGGCTCGACGACTACGAGCGCGTGTGCGAGGCGCTGAACTTCCCGGCGGACTGGCCGCAGGGTCTGCTGGCCCACGGCAGCGCCGAGGCGGACGGGCACCTGCGCGTCGTGGACGTGTGGGAGTCGGCGTCGGCCTTCGACGCCTTCGTGGGGTCGCGGCTCATGCCGGCGATCGGCGAGGCGCTCGGCGACCGTGCGGAGCAGCCCGAGCGCAGCGACGCCGAGCTGCACTCGTTCTACACGCGCTGATCGTCGCGGGCGCGGCGGGCGCGGCCGCGCCGAGCGCGGCGACGAGGTCGCGGTAGCGCGCGAACGCGGGCTTGCGGGAGTAGTCGTCGCGCAGCAGGCCGGTCGTGTCGAAGATGCCGGGCGAGCC
>DASTWP010000108.1:0-19287 GCA_035765835.1 Solirubrobacteraceae bacterium | reverse complement strand
CTGTTGCTTGCGCGTTCAAAGCCTGGAACGACGCATTCGCCGCCGCGCTGCGGACGGCCGGCGACGCCCACGTGACCACCCAGCATTTCGCCACCGACCACGCTTATTCGGACAAGCGCATCGAGCTGTCGCAGGCGGTGCTGAAGTGGCTGGCGAGCTTGCCGAAATAAGAATGGATGTCCCGAGACTTCACGGACGCACGCGAATGACTGTCTTGCCCCTGATCCGCTCGGTCGGGTTGAGGGCGGCGACGGCTTCGTCGAGGGTCGCGACGGTGCCGATGTTGGTCCGCAGCCGTCCATCCCGCACCCGCTGGACGATCTCGCTCAGCTGTGTGCGATCGGACTCGACGACGAAGTCGAC
The DNA here is from genome assembly GCA_035765835.1 of Solirubrobacteraceae bacterium. Lineage (GTDB taxonomy): Bacteria > Actinomycetota > Thermoleophilia > Solirubrobacterales > Solirubrobacteraceae > JAOPZW01. The sequence goes on along the minus strand of DASTWP010000108.1, from coordinate 18,924 downwards.
CGCCAGGCCATCGACGGGCCGCGCCTCGGGCGGGCCGACAACGGTCACCAGGGTTCCTCCGGCCCGGATCAGGCTTGCCGACCGCTTCTGGATGTCGCCGCCGATGACGTCGAAGACGAGGTCGACGCCGCCGACGTCTTCCAGGGCGTCGTTCTCCAGATCGACGAACTCCTGCGCGCCGAAGTCAAGCGCCTTCTGGCGGTCGGCGGCGCGCCCGGTGCCGATGACGTAGGCGCCGGCCTCACGTGCGAGCTGCGTCACCATCGTCCCGACTGCGCCGGCCGCGCCGTGCGCGAGCACGGTCTGCCCCGCCCGAAGGTGGCCGTGGTCGAACAGGCCCTGCCACGCGGTCAGGCCCGAGATCGGCAGGCTCGCGCCGACGGTGAAGTCGACGTCGCCCGGCAGCGGCGCGAGGTTGCGTGCCTCGACCGCGACGTACTCCGCCAGGGTGCCGTCGCGATGCCAGTCCGCGATGCCGAGCACCCGCTGTCCGACCGACACCCCCGTCGTTCCATACCCGAGGGCGCTGACCACTCCGGCGAGCTCGTGCCCAGGGATCGACGGTGTTCGGTCACGGTCGCGGCGATCGGTCCAGGTCGAGGGCCACGCCATCTCGGTCGGGACGAATCCCGACGCGTGAACCTCGACGATGACGTCGTTCACCGCTGCCGGCGGCTCGGGCCGCTCAGCCAGCGTCATCCCGGCCCTTCCCGCGGCCTCGTCCGTCACCACGATCGCCTTCATCCTGCACCTCCCTTGTCGAGTGATCGTCCAACAACATCGTCCTGCAACGGCTCATGCGCCCCAGGGAGGCCGCCGGCCCGCGGGCGCCGCGTGCAGCTATTCAGCGCGCTGCGCGAGGCGCGCGAGCGCCCGCAGCGCTGCGGGGGCGCGCCGGGCGAGCAGGACGGTGGCGCGGTCGGCACGCGTCATGTGGGCGGCCGCCGGCTCCAGGACGGGTCGTCCGGTCGAGGGCCGGTCCTCCTCGCCCAGGGTGTAGAGGCGCCACGTCCCGGGCACGCCCTTGAGCTCGTGCTCGCCCCGCTCGCTGAAGGCGAGGCCGGAGCCGATCACGAGATCCTTGACGGTGGAGGACACGACCACCTCGCCGGCGCCGGCGGTCGCCGCCACGCGCGCCGCGATGTGCACGGCCATCCCCCGGAGCTCGTCGCCGACGCGCTCGCACTCGCCGGTGTGGACCCCTGCCCGGAGCGCGAGGTCCAGCCCGGCCGCGTCCTCGATCAGCGCCTCGGCGCAGCGGATCGCGCGCGCGGGGCCGGGAAAGCCGCACAGCGAGCCGTCGCCCAGGAACTTCACGACGTGCCCCTCCGCGCGCTCGACCTGCGTTCGGATCGCCGCCTCGTGCCGTTCGACGAGCTCACGCCAGGCCGAGTCCCCGAGCTCGGCGGCGCGGCGCGTGGAGTCGACGATGTCCGTGAAGAGGATCGTCGTCAACACGCGACTCGGCTCGGCGGGCGTCGCCGCTCCCGTCAGGAAGCGCTCGGTCGCCGCGAGGATCTGCTCGAACTCCCCGCTCTGGTAGGCGTGGTCCTCGCCCTCCAGCTCGACGTACTGGGCGCCGGGGATCGTGGAGCCCAGGTAGCGGCCGCACTCGACCGGCACGGCGAGGTCTCCGCGCCGGTGCACGACGAGCGTCGGCACCGAGATCGCGGCGGCCACCTCGGAGACGTCCAGCGCCTTGATCGACTCCAGCAGCGCGCGGGCCATGGACGGCGACACCGACGCTCGCTCGAACGTGCCGAAGTTCCGCCGCGCCGCTGGAGTCGCCCTCGAGGGCATGAACAGGTCCACGCAGTGCCCTTTGCCCCAGTCGCGCACCGGGCGCTCGTAGCGCTCGATCACCTCCGGCGACAAGGCCCACGCCTCCCGGTGCGGCTCGTCCCCCAGGCCCTTGACGAGCGAGCCGTAGAGGATCAGCGCAGAGCTGCGCTCCGGATGGGTCGCGACGAAGAGCATCGCCGAGGGACCGCCTTCGGACTCGCCGAAGAGCGCGGCGCGCTGCACGCCGACCGCATCCATGACGATCCGGATGTCCTCCGCGCGCTCCTCGAGCGTCGCGACCTCCTTGACCGGGTCGGAGAGGCCGGTGCCGGCCTTGTCGAAGAGCACGACGCGGCAGAACGAGGCGAGCCGCTCGAAGAAGCGCGTGGCGCCCGGATCGGCCCACTGCAGGTCGAGGTGCGAGATGAACCCGAAGCAGAACAGGAGCGTGATCGGACCCTCGCCCAGGACCTGGTAGGCGAGGTTGATCCCGTCGGGCCGAACGGCATAGCGCGTCTCCGGGACCTGCATGCGGATTAAACGTATCCCGAAGACGCGCGGACTCCGCCACCCTCGCCACGGCGTCTCGTCCTCGGCGAGCGTGCGCAGGGCAGCGCAGCCGCCGGACGCGCGCTCCGCGGCGGGCGTCAGGTCCGCTGTGCACCGGAGCGGCCGGGCGCCCCCGGGCGCCGCAGCGCCCCGCGGCCGCTCGTGGCGCGGGCGCCGCGCGGCAGACGGCGCAGATGGCTGACAGCCACGGGCACCAGCAGCACGGTCGCCGCGGCCTCGGCGGCGATCGCGGCGACGACGGCCGCGCGATAGCCGGCCTCCGAGAAGCCGAACAGGGTCGTGCTCTCGCTGATGAACAGCATCACGAGCGACGTCACCGCGATCGCGGCGCCGGCGAGCGCAAAAAGCGCTGCGGCCGTGTCTTTGACGCGCCCCGCGCCGGGCCGCCCGAGCGGAGCGAGCAGGCCGATCCCCACCACGCCGCAGGCGATGCTGTTCAGCAGGAACAGCACGCCGATCGTCGGGATCGCGGAATAGCCGGCGCCGGCGTACTGCTGCAGGTGTATCGCGCCGACTGCCAGGACGCAGAGCGCGCCGAGATGGCGCAGGGTCTTCGTCATCGGGGGACCTCCATGCGAGTCGCGATTTGCGATCGGAGAGCCCTCCCCCATCCATGAATGACGCGCCGCCGAGCCGATCCTTCCAGCGGTTAGGGTCCCCTGACATGGCCTACGACGAGGATCTGGCGAACCGGCTGCGGGAGGTGCTGGCCGACGAGGCCGTCACCGAGAAGAAGATGTTCGGCGGCCTGGGGTTCATGGTCCACGGGCACCTGGCGGTGGCGGCGTCCGGTCAGGGCGGGCTGCTGGCGCGGGTCGATCCGGCAGAGTCGGACGAGCTCGTGACGAGGCCCCACGCGGCGCTGATGGAGATGCGCGGGCGCTCGATGGAGGGCTGGCTGCGGGTCGGCGAGGAGGGCGTGAAGACGAAGCGCCAGCTCGAGCCGTGGGTGCGCCGGAGCCTCGCCTACGTCAAGTCGCTGCCGCCGAAGTAGCGCCGCGGGTCAGCCGCGACCGACGAGCGGGATCTCGTTCCGGCGGGCCGGCAGGCTCGCGCTCCATGGCGCGCGCGTGCGCGTGCGGGCGCTGCGGGCCTTCGACGACGAGGTCGCGGTCGTCCAGTCGACCATCACCGGGTTCACCTTCAGCAGCGCCTGCCACGTCGCGGTGTCGATCGAACCGGTCGGCGGCAGGCCGTTCGCCGTCTGGAAGTTCACGACCGCCTGCTGCGTGGCGGCGTCGAACGAGCCGGTCACGGGCACCGGCTGGCCGGCGCCGTTGAGGTGCTCCTGCGCCCAGACGACCGGGTCGCCCTTGCCGCCGGGGCCATAGGTCGCGAAGTCCTGCGCGGGCGCGGGCGGCGCGAGCGCGCCGAGCGGCTGCGAGATCGCGTCCCAGCCGTCGGGCTGGGCGTCCTGCCAGTCCCACCAGCTCAGGCCGGCGGAGGCGTCGGCGGCCGCGAGCTGCCGGAAGCGCACGATGTCGGCGTCGGCGGGCGAGTCGTAGAGCTGGCCCAGCGGGTCGATCGCGCGGCCGTAGAGGCGGTTGAAGCGGTAGGTGTGATCGACGACGGCATCGAGCCCGCCGCCGATCTCCTTCCAGTAGACCTGCGGCAGGTCGAACTGCGCCGCGCCCGGCCCGAGGAAGACGGAGTACGGAAGCGCCGGGTGATAGTCGACGTAGGGGAAGCTGGTCAGGCCCACCGGATAGGACGGCCCGATCGCCTGGCGCAGCGCGGCGACGTACTGCTGCGCCTGCGCGTAGCGGCCCTCGTACTGCGACTCGGCATCGATCACCAGGCAGTCGGCGCCGAGCGAGACCGCCTGCGCGCCGAGCTGCGCCTCCACCTGCGGCTGGTCGCCGTAGACGTACTGCCACGCACACACGTGCAGGCCGGCCGCCTTGAGCGTCGAGACGAGCTGCGCCGAGAACTGGCTCCAGAACGTCGTGCCGTCCGAGCTCTTGACGTAGACGGTCGAGATGCCGTGCTGCTGGGCCTGCGCGACGATCGCGTTCGGGTCGCCCCCGCTCGACTTCGCCACGTACCAGATCCACATCCCGTTGCCGTCGAAGGCGGTGCCGGAGGGCGTCGCGGTCGACGCCGGCGGGGGGACGACCGCGATCGGGCGGCGGTTCGAGCGCCGGCCGCCGCGGTCGCGCACGTAGAGGACGCCGCTGAGGGCGTTCGCCGGCACCGGCACGCTCAGCCGCGAGCGCGAGAGCACGCGTGTCGGGAAGCTGCGCCGGTGCCCGAGCGGCGCGATCTGGAAGACGACGCGCAGGCCGCGGCTGAAGCGCAGGCCGGTGACGCGCAGGAGTCCGCCGGGCTCCACGCTCGACCGGCTCACGCAGACGCGCATGCAGCGCACGGAGTGGATGTGCGGCGTGCGGTCGGCAGCGAGTGCCGGGGCGGCGCCGAGCAGGCAGCCGAGGGCGAGCAGCGAGACCAGGAGCGCTGCGCGGTGAGAGCGCATCGAACGCTGCGACCCGCGCGCAGCCGAGAAGTTGCGCTGCCCGGCGCGGCCGCGTTCGCGGGCGCTGCTAGGGTCGCCGCCGTGGACACGGGGGCGATCGCCGACATCACGCTGCCCGATCAGGACGGCACGCCGGTGCGCCTGGGCGACCTCTGGGCCGACGGGCCGGTGGCGCTCGTCTGGCTGCGCCACTACGGGTGAGTGCACTGCCGCGACCACGCGGTGCAGTTGCACCGCGCTCGTGAGCTCTTCGAGCAGGCCGGCGTGCGGCTGGTCCTGATCGGGCAGGCGACGCCGCGCCACGCGACGCGCTTCCGCGACCGCCTGGGGCTCGCGCCGCTCACGATCCTGGCCGACGAGCGGCGCGCCTCCTACAAGGCCGCCGGCTATCGCAAGGGCAGCGTCGCGCAGGTGCTCGGCGCGAGGTCCGTCGCGAGCGGCCTCGCGCACGGCGCCCGCTCCCGCGTCGTCCAGGGGCGCGTGATCGGCGACCCGATGCAGCTCGGCGGCGCGGCGATCGTGCTGGCGAACGGCACCGTGGCATTCGAGCACACGCAACAGCACGCGGGCGACACCACCCCGCCCGAGACGCTGCTTCAAGCCGCGCGCGCCGCGACGGCGCGGGCCTGAGCGCCCGGCGCCGCGAGCGCCGCGGCGAGAACGCGGTAGACCGCCGGGCTCACCGCCATCCCGACGTGGCTCGTGCGCACCTCGGCGAGCTGCGCCGCCGGATCCAGGCACGCGCGCCAGTCGACGATGCCGTCGCTGCGCGAGTAGACCGCCACGAAGCCGACAGCGGACGGGAACCCCGCGAGCGCCTGCTCGCGCGTGCGCGCACAGCACGCGCCCGCGCCGCACGAGCGCGAGAACAGTCCCGGCACGCCGGCCGTGCCCAGCAGGCCGACGGCCGTCACCTGCGCCCGCACGAGCGGGTGCACCGCGAGCTGGTCGAGCACCGGTGAGCCGAGCGTGACGATCCGCTCGACGAGGTCGGGCCGGCGCACCGCGAGCACCCGCGCCATCGACCCGCCGCGGGACTGGCCGACGATCGCCACGCGCCGGCCGAAGCGCTGCGCCAAGTCCTCGACCGCGGCCTCGAGCCGCTCGATCCCGCGCGTCGCGCAGTCGACGTTCGCGCGCATCCCGGCGCGGCACGGCCGATGGCCCATGCGCCGCAGCCAGCCCGCCATCGTCCGCAGCGACGGGTCGCCCGCGAGGAAGCCGGGGACCAGCAGGACCGGGGCGCCGTCGCCGCGCGGAACGCCCTCGCCGCGCCACACCGCCGAGCGCATCAGCGCCGCGTGCTCGAAGATCACGCGGCCCTCGGCCCAGAGCGGGATGCGCAGGCGGGCGACCGGCACCACCGGACTTATATCGGCAGGGGCGGAGGGCTACGCGATGCCGGGCTCGGCGACCAGCCGCTCGCCGGCGTGCGCGGGCCCGTCCGGCTCGACGAGGATCGCGCCCTCGCCGCTGGCGTAGGCCTCCTCGCCGTGGGAGATCACGTCCATCCCGATCGCCTCCTCGCGCTCGCTCGCCCGCAGCGGGACGAACAGCCCGATCAGCTTCAGCAGCGCGAACGTCGCGGCGAACGCGTAGGCGGGTGCGGCGACCGCGGCGAGCGCCTGGTGGCCGAGCTGCGCGGCGTGCCCGAACAGCAGCCCGTTCGCCACGCCGTTCCACTTCAGCTGCGCGAAGAAGCCGATGAAGAGGATCCCCGTGAAGCCCGCGACGCCGTGCGCGGCGAGCACGTCGAGCGTCTCGTCGACGCGGCTGCGCGGCCGCAGCACGATCACCCCGTAGCTCGGCAGCGCGGCGACGACGCCGAGCAGCATCGCCCAGCCGGGGCTGATGAAGCCGGCGGCCGGGGTGATCCCGACGCAGCCGACGATGATCGCCGTCGCCGCGCCGATCGCCGTGACCTGGCGCTGGCGCAGCAGGTCGATCACGAACCACGTCGCCAGCGTGCAGGCCGGCGTCAGCAGCGTGTTCACGAACGCGAGCACGCTCGAGTGCCCGGCCGAGAAGCCGCTGCCGCCGTTGAAGCCGAACCAGCCGAACCACAGCAGGCCGGCGCCGAGCAGCACGTACATCGCGTTGTGCGGCAGCAGCGCCTGGCGCCCGTAGTCCTTGCGCGCGCCGACGACGAGCGCGGCCGCGAGGGCGGAGAAGCCCGAGCCCATCTCGACGGGCACGCCGCCCGCGAAGTCGAGCGTGCCGTGCGCCTGCAGCCAGCCGCCGCCGAAGGCCCAGTGCGCGAGCACGCCGTAGACGCAGACGGACCACAGGGCGGCGAAGACGAGGAACGGGCCGAAGCGCATGCGCTCGACGACCGCGCCCGACACGAGGGCCGTCGTGACGATGCAGAAGGTCGCCTGGAAGGCGAAGAACAGCAGCTCGGGGATGTGCGTGCCGGCGCGCGGCGCGAACGTCACGCCGTGCAGGAAGGCGTCGTGCAGGCCGCCGACGAAGCCGAGGCCGTGCGAGAACGCCAGCGAGTAGCCGATCGCCGCCCACGTCACGGTCGCCACGGCGAGCGCGGCGCCGCACATCATGAACGTGTTCAGCGTGTTCTTCGAGCGCACGAGGCCCGCGTAGAAGAGCCCGAGCGCCGGCGTCATCAGCAGTACGAGCGCGGTGGCGGCGAGCATCCAGGCGGTGTCGCCGGCGCTGATGCCGGGCATCGCGCTCATGCGCCGGCGACCGGGGTGACGGCGCTGTGGTCGGTCTCGCCGGTGCGGATCCGCACCACGCGCTCGAGCGGCAGCACGAAGATCTTGCCGTCCCCCACCTCGCCGGTCTGGCCCCCGGCGCACAGCGCCTCGATCGTCGGCTCCACGAACTCGTCGGAGACCGCGATCTCGAAGCGGACCTTCTCCGCCAGCCCCATGCGGACGGTCGTGCCGCGGTAGGTCTCGACGCGGTCGAGCTCCCCGCCGTGGCCCTGCACGCGGCTCATCGAGAGGCCCCGGATCTGCGCGCGGTAGAGCGCCTCGAGGACGTCGTTGGTCTTCTCGGGCCGCACGATCCCGATCACGAGCTTCATCCGCGCGGGAGGTTCGCCGCCGCGCGCGCGCTCGTCATTGGCCCGCTGTACAGACCCGCGGGCCGCGCGCTTGTCCAGGTGGTTAATCCTCGACGAAGTAGGAGCCGTGCCCCTGGCCGCTTGCGAACCAGCGCGTCGTCACGGTCTTCTTGCGCGTGTAGAAGTCGACGGCGTCGGGCCCGTGGGCGTGCAGGTCGCCCAGGAACGAGTCCTTCCAGCCGGAGAACGGGAAGAACGCCACCGGCGCGGCGACGCCGATGTTGACGCCGATCATCCCGGCCTCGACCTCGTGGCGGTAGCGGCGGACGGCGGCGCCGGACTCGGTGAAGATCGAGGTCCCGTTGCCGAAGCGGCTGCGGTTGACCAGCGCGATCGCCTCGTCGAGCGAGTCTGCGCGCACGATCGTCAGGACCGGGCCGAAGACCTCCTCCTGCACGATCGGAGCCCCCGGCGCGACGTCGTCGATGATCGTCGGCCCGACGTACGAGGAGCCCTCGGGCCCGTCGGCGCCGCGGCCGTCGACGAGCACCTTGCCGCCGTCGGCCTCGCCGCGGTCGATCCATCCGCGGACACGGTCGCGGGCGGCGCACGAGACGACCGGGCCGACGTCGGTCTCCTCCTTCAGCCCGTCGCCGACGCGCAGCGCCTCGGTCGCCTCGACGAGCGGGGCCACGACGCGGTCGTGCGCCTCGCCCACCGTCACCACGACCGAGCCCGCCATGCAGCGCTGGCCGGCCGCGCCGAAGGCCGAGCCGATGATGCCCTTGACGGTCTGCTCGACCACCGCGTCCGGCATCACGACCATGTGGTTCTTCGCGCCGCCGAGCGCCTGCACGCGCTTGCCGGCCTTGGCCGCGCGCTCGTAGACGATCTTCGCGACGGGGGCCGAGCCGACGAACGACACGGCGTCGATCCCGGGGTGGTCGAGGATCCCCTCGACGATCTCGCGCGAGCCGTTGACGAGGTTCACGACGCCGGCCGGCAGGCCGAGCGCGTCGAGCTCCTCGAAGGCGATCTGCTGCGTCAGCGGCACCTGCTCGCTCGGCTTGAGGATGAACGCGTTGCCGCAGGCGATCGCGAACGGCAGGAACCAGAACGGCACCATCGCCGGGAAGTTGAACGGCACGATCGCGGCGCACACGCCGACGGGCTGGCGGATCGTCTCGGCGTCGATGTTGCGCGAGACGTCCTCGAGGATGCGGCCCTGCATCGTCGTCGGGATCGCGCACGCGCACTCGACCATCTCGATCATTCGCCCGACCTCGGCGCGCGCGTCGTCGATCGTCTTGCCCATCTCGGCCGTCACCGAGCGCGCCATCTCCTCCTGCCGGGCCAGGAGGCGCTCGCGCAGCTCGAAGAGCTTGCGCGCGCGGGCGATCGTGCTGACGCCGCGCCACGCCGGGAGGGCCTCGCGCGCGGCGGCGACGGCCGCGTCCAGGTCCGCCGAGGAGGAGAGCGGGACGCGGGCGAGGACCTCGCCGGTCGCGGGGTTGGTGACGTCGAGCGCCTCGGTGGACGTCGACGGGGTCCAGCTGCCGCCGACGTAGTTGTCGAGCAGGCGGGTGGCGGAGGAGGTGGCGCTCATGGGTGCAGCATCCATTCGTGGTCGGGGTCGTTCGCGATCGCCCAGGCCCGCACGGGGCCGGCCATCACGTTGAGGTAGTAGAGGTCGTAGCCCGGCGGCGCGGAGACGGTGTGGTAGCCGCGCGGGACGAGGACGGTGTCGCGGTCGGCGACCGTGAGCGTCTCGTCGAGGTCGCCCTCCGCACTGTAGACGCGCATCAGCGCGAAGCCGCGCTCGGGACGGATGCGGTGGTGGTAGGTCTCCTCGAGGAAGGACTCGTCCGGCATCGCGTCGCGGTCGTGCTTGTGCGGCGGGTAGCTCGACCAGTGGCCGGCCGGCGTGCGGACCTCGCACACCAGCAGCGAGTCGGCGGCCTCGTCGCCCATCAGGATCGGCAGGACCGTGCGCTCCTGGTTGCCGAAGCCGCGCAGCTCGGGCTCGATCGCGGCGCCGGGCAGCACGCGGGCTTGCGCCCCGCCGTTCGGGGCCGGCGCGAGGCACAGCGCGACCTCGCCCTCGCCGCTCAGCGTGAAGGCGCTCTGCGGCGGCAGGTAGGCGGCCTCGGGCGGCGCGGCCCACGGATCGCCGCGGCCGCCGAGCTCCCACTCGCCGTGCGCGGAGGCGATCGCGCAGTCGCCCTGCACCACCACCACGCAGCACTCGCGCGCGCCGGTCTCGCGCGCGACGGGCGCGCCGCGCTCCAGGCGCAGCACGTCGAAGCCGACGTAGCGCATCTCGACCGGCGCGCCGCGCACGAGCAGCTCGCTCACAGGAACTCCCTCTGCGCCTTGCGCGCCTGCTCGTACTCCGCGCGCGCCGCGCGCACCGCGTCGTCCTCGGAGACCTCTGCGACCGGGACCTCCCACCAGCCGTCGTAGCTCGGCACGCCCTCGTAGCGGTCGACCTCGATGTGGACGACGACGGGGCCGTCGGCGCCGCGCGCGCCGGCGAGCGCCGCGCGCAGGTCCTCGACCGTGCGCGCGCGGACCACGCGCGCGCCGAGCGACTCGGCGTTGGCCGCCAGGTCGACCGGCAGCGGGGCGGCGCCGTCGAGCGGGTCGAGCAGCGGGCGGCCGTCGGCCGCCGCCCGGTAGTGGGTGCCGAAGCCGGCCGAGCCGAGCGAGCGCGACAGCGCGCCGATCGAGGCGTAGCCGTGGTTGTCGACGAGCACGATCACGATCGGCACGCGCTCGGCGACCGCCGTGACCAGGTCTCCGGGGAGCATCAGGTAGGAGCCGTCGCCGACGAGCACGTAGACCTCGCGGTCCGGGGCGGCGAGCTTCACCCCGATCCCGCCGGGGATCTCGTAGCCCATGCACGAGTAGCCGTACTCGACGTGGTAGCCCTTGCCGGCGGGATCGCGCGCGCGCCAGAGCTTGTGCAGGTCCCCGGGCATCGAGCCGGCGGCGTTCACGACCACGCCGGTCTCCCCCGCCGCGTCGTTGACCGCGGCGAGCACCGCCGCCTGGTGCGGCAGCGCGCCGCCGCGCGGTGCGACCAGGCGCTCGACCTCGGCGTCCCACGCCGCCTTGCGCTCGTGCGCGAGCGCCGTCCACGCCGGCTCGGCCTGGTGGCCCTCCAGCGCGGCGCGCAGCTCGTGCAGCGCCTCGCGCGCATCGGCGAGCACAGCGAGGCCGCCCTGCTTGCCGGCGTCGAAGGCGGCCACGTTGACGTTGACGAAGCGCACCTCGGGGTCCTGGAACGCGGACTTCGAGGCGGTCGTGAAGTCGCTCCAGCGCGTGCCGATGCCGATCACGAGGTCGGCGTCGTGCGCGAGCCGGTTCGCGGCGGCCGTCCCGGTCGCGCCCACCGCGCCGAGCGAGAGCGGATGCTCGGAGGGCAGCGCGCCGCGACCCGCCATCGTCTCGCACACGGGGATGCCGGTCGCGTCGACGAGATCGCGCAGCGCCTCGAGCGCCTCGCCGTAGATCACGCCGCCGCCGGCGACGATCAGCGGCCTGCGCGCGCCGCGCACGAGCTCGGCCGCGCGGGCGAGCGCCTCCGGCGCGGGCCGCTGGCGGAAGATCGTCCAGATCCGCGGCGCCAGGAACGCATCGGGCACCTCGAAGGCCTCCGACTGCACGTCCTCCGGCAGCGCGAGCGTGACGGCCCCGGTCTCGGCCGGGTCGGTCAGCACGCGCATCGCCTCGAGCGCCGCAGGGACGATCTGCTCCGGGCGCTGGATGCGGTCGAAGTAGCGCGAGACCGGGCGGAAGCAGTCGTTGACCGAGACCGTCGCGTCGGCCGGCACCTCGAGCTGCTGGAGCACCGGATGCGGCCGGCGGCCGGCGAACGTGTCGCCCGGCAGCAGCAGCACGGGCAGGCGATTGATCGTCGCGAGCGCGGCGCCGGTGAGCATGTTCGTCGCGCCCGGGCCGATCGAGGTCGTGCACGCGAACGTGCCGAGGCGGTTGCGCTGGCGCGCGTAGCCGGAGGCGATGTGCACCATCGCCTGCTCGTTGCGCGCCTGGTGGTAGGGCAGCAGGTCGGCGTGCTGCTGGAGCGCCTGCCCGATGCCCGCGACGTTGCCGTGGCCGAAGATCCCGAAGCAGCCGGCGAAGAAGCGCTCGCGCCGGCCGTCGCGCTCGACCTCCTGGGCGGCGAGGAAGCGCACGAGCGCCTGGGCGACGGTCAGCATCATGCGGCGACCCCCAGCAGCGGCTCGAGCTGGTCGATCGTCGGCATCGCGTCCGCGCACGCGAGCTGCGAGGCGACGTAGGCGCCGGCGGCGTTCGCCAGCCGCACCGCGCGCTCGACGCCCCAGCCCGCGAGCAGGCCGTGGACCAGCGCGCCGCCGAAGGCGTCGCCGGCGCCGAGCCCGTTGACGACCTCCAGGCGGATCGGCGGGACCTCGGCGAGCACGTCGGCCGTGCGCACGAGCACGCCGTCGGGCCCCTGCTTGACGATCGCCACCTCGACGCCGAGGCCGAGCAGCGCCTCGGAGGCCGCGAGCGGGTCGCGCGTGCCGACCGCGACCGCGACCTCGTCGCGGTTGCCGACCGCGACGGTCGCGTGGCGCAGCGCCTCGCGCGCCCATGTGCCGGCCTCCTCGACGTGCGCCCAGAACATCGGCCGGTGGTCGAGGTCGTGGATCGTGATCGCATCCGGCGCGGCGTCATCGCGCGCCTCGAGCGCGGCGATCGTCGCCGCGCGACTGGGCTCGGCGGAGAGACCCGTGCCCGTCGTCCAGAACACGCGCGCCGCGCGGATGGCGTCGAGGTCCAGCTCGGCGGCCTCGATCGTCATGTCCGGCGCCGTCGGCTCGCGGTAGAAGAGCAGCGGGAAGTCGTCGGGCGGGTGGATCTCGCAGAAGACGATCGGCGTGCGCAGCGCCGGGTGCGTGCCGACCCAGCGCGGGTCCACGCCGAAGCCCTCCAGCGCGCGGCGCACGTACGGCCCGAAGGGATCGTCGCCGACCTTGGTGATCACCGCGGTGCGCTCCCCCAGCCGCGCGGCGGCCACCGCGACGTTGGTCGCGCTGCCGCCGAGGAACTTCGCGAACGTCCGCACGTCCGCGAGCGCCGTGTCGAGCTGCTGCGGGTAGAGGTCGACGCCGACCCTGCCCATCGTGATCAGGTCGAAGCGCTCGGCGCTCATGCGAGGCTCCCGGCCAGCTCCAGCTGCGCGCCGAGGCGCTCGAGCATGGTGTCGAGATCGGGCAGCTCGACCCCGAGCGCGCGCGCCGTCGCGCGCGCGTCCAGCCGCGTGTCGTACGGGATCCGCTCGGCGCCCATCACGTCGGCGTCCGGCGGCCCCACGGCGAGCAGCTCCTCGTCGAGCCCGTAGGCGGCGACGGCGCGGCGGGCGAGCCCGACGCGATCGGCGTCCTCGCCCCCGCAGCAGTGCAGCGTCCCGGTGACGCCGCGCTCGAGCGCGCGCCACATCAGCTCGGCAGCGTCGGTCGCGAGGGTCGGCGTGGCGAGCGTGTTCAGCCGCGGGTCCTCCCAGACCGTGAACTCGCGGCCGGCGCGCAGGGCCTGCACGAGCGCGGCGACGAAGTAGCCGAAGCCCGCGTCCTGCGCGCGCGGCAGGTCGGGGCGCTCCCAGTGCACGCCCTGCACGCCGGCGATCCGGGCGACCGTCCCGCGCTCGGCGCGCTCGGTCACGACGAGCTCGGACGCGGCCTTCAGGAAGCCGTAGGCGTTGACGGGGTTCGGCGGCTCGTCCTCGCGCGCCGGGCTCTGCCTGCCGTCGAAGACCCAGTCGGTCGAGACCAGCAGCACGTGCGCGCCGACGGCGTTCGCGCCGTCGACGACGTTCCGGGTCGCGCCGACATATGAGCCCCAGGCGCGGCGGCGGTCTCGCAGCAGGCCCGCCGGGTCGTTCCAGATCGCCGCATGCACGATCGCGTCCGGCCGCGTCGCCTCGATGCAGCGGCGCACCAGCGCGGCGTCTGTGAGGTCGACGTCGCCGTGCGCCGGGCGCACCAGCTCGGCGCCGTGCTCGGCGAAGACGCGCGCGACGTTCGAGCCGACGAAGCCGGATGCGCCGGTCAGGTAGACCCGGCCGAGGCTCATGCGGGGACCCCCGCGACCGTCTGGTCGAAGTCCATGACCGAGCCCGTGACCATGCTCGCGGCATCGCTGAGCAGGTGCGTGACCATCGGCGCGATGTCCTGCGGGCGCAGCAGCCGCCCGAGCGCCGCGCTCGCGTCCGCGGCCGCGAGCCAGTCCTCGGGGCCGCCCGTCGCGGTCTGCACTCCGTGCTCGCCCTCGGTCGCCGTCCAGCCGATGTTCAGGCCGTTGACGCGGATCCGGTCGGCGCGCAGTGCGTTGCCGAGGTTGCGCGTGAGCGTCGCGAGCGCGCCCTTCGACGCGGAGTACGCCATCAGCGCCGGCTCTCCGCCGTGGCTGGCCATCGTGACGATGTTCACCACCGCGCCCCCGCCGCCGCGGCGCATCAGCGGCGCGGCGGCCTGCGCCAGCAGGAACGGCGCCCGCGCGTTGATCGCGAACAGCAGGTCCCACAGCTCGACCGAGGTCGTCTCGAGCGTGCCGCGGCTGCTGAGCCCGGCCGCGTTGACGAGGCCGTCCAGGCGGCCGAAGCGCCGCTCGCAGACCGCGACGATCTCGCGGCAGCCGCCCGGATCGGCGAGATCCGCCTGCACGAAGACGGCGTCGCAGGCGAGCGAGTCGCAGACCTGCTCGCCGCGCTCGGCGCTGCGGCCGGTCACGACGATCCCCTCGGCGCCGACCGCGGCGGCGTGGCGCGCGATCGCCGCCCCGAGCCCCTGCGTGGAGCCCGTAACGACCACGACCTTGCCGTCGAGCCGCTGCGCCGCGAACGGGTCAGGCATCGATCTCCTCGACGCGGACCGGGCGGCCCTCGCGAACCGAGCGCCACGCCGCCAGCCCGATCACGAGCGGCGCGCGCGCGTCGGCGCTGCTCACCGGCGGCTCCTCGCCTGCGGCGACCGCGCCCACGAACGCCTCCCACTCGCGCACGTAGCTCGGGATGTAGCGCTCGAGGAAGAAGTAGGGCAGCGTCGCCTCGCGGGTGCCCTCGGCCGTGCGCGTCAGCGCGGTGTGCGCGAGCGGGTTCTCCGAGGCGGCCATGCCCGCCGAGCCGAACGCCTCGACGCGCTGGTCGTAGCCGTAGAGCGCCTGGCGCGAGTTGTCGATCGTCGTGAGGCATCCGTTCGCGTGCACGAGCGTCACGACGGCCGTGTCGACGTCACCCGCCTCGCCGACGAGCGGGTCGATCCGCACCGCGCCGCGGGCGAAGACCTCGACGACCTCGCTGCCGGTGACGAAGCGCGCCATGTCGAAGTCGTGGATCGTCATGTCGAGGAACAGCCCGCCCGACGTGCGCACGTAGGCCACCGGCGGCGGCGCGGGGTCGCGGCTGGTGATGCGCACGAGGTGCGGCTCGCCGACCGTGCCGTCCGCGACGGCCGCGGCCACCGCGGCGTGCGCGGGGTCGAAGCGGCGGTTGAAGCCGATCTGGAACGGCACGCCGGCCTCCTGCACGGCGGCCAGCGCACGGTCGACCTCGGCGAGGTCGAGCGAGACCGGCTTCTCGCAGAAGATCGCCTTGCCGGCGCCCGCCGCCGCCGCGATCAGGTCCGCGTGCGTGTCGGTCGACGTGCAGATCGCGACCGCGTCGACGTCGGCCGATCCGATCAGCTCCTCGGCGTCCTCGACCGCGAGCACGCCGAGCTCGCCGGCGACGTCGCGCGCGGCGCCGGGCAGCGCGTCGTGCACGGCGGTCACCGCCGCACCGGGCACCTCGCGGGCAAGCAGCTGCGCGTGCATGCGCCCGATCCGGCCGACGCCGACGACGCCGATCCGCAGGGTGTCCGTGCCGGTCGCGGCCATCGGCTCAGTCCTCCCGCAGCGAGACGACGTCTTCCCACGCGCCGGTCTGCGCGGAGCGCAGCAGCGCCGCCTGCACGCTCACCCACTCGACCGCGTCGGCGAACCCCGGCCGGTGCTCGCGGCCCGCGGCCACCGAGCGGCAGAACTCGTAGTCCTCGATCACGACGAGGTCCTCGAAGCCGATCCCGTTGGCGCTGCCCGGGACGAAGTTGCCGTGGTACGGGAAGCGGTCCCCGCCGAAGACCGTCCGGTAGCCGGTGTGCGCCACGTCCTCGACGAGGTAGAGCCGCAGCTCGTTGAGGCGCTCGAGGTTCCAGCCCAGCGCGCCCTGCGTCCCGTAGACGTCGAACGCCATCTGGCTCTCGGGGCCGACCATCGCGCGGCTGGCCTCGAACGTGCCGCGCGCCCCGCTCGCGAACTGGCAGAGCATCGCGGCGTAGTCCTCGTTGGTGACCGCGCCCGTCGGGTCCTCGGGCCGGCCGCGGCCGTAGTGGCCGGCGGCGGCGGTCGCCAGCGGGCGCTCGCGGATGAACGTCTCGACGGTTCCCGAGACGCGCGTGATCGGCCCGAGCAGCATGTGCGCGAGGTCGACCGAGTGGCTCATCAGGTCGGTCGTCACGCCGTGGCCGGCCTGGTCGACGAGGAAGCGCCACGACAGCAGCCCGAGCGGGTCGCTGCCGTACATCGAGAAGAAGCGCCCGCGGTAGTTGGTGATCTCTCCGAGACCGCCGTCGGCGATCAGCTGCTGCGCGTAGCGCACCAGCGGCGCCCAGCGGTAGTTGTAGCCCACGCCGCTGATCACGCCGGCGTCGCGGACCGCCTTCTCCGCGCGCACCGTCTGCGCGGGCGTGCCGCCGACGGGCTTCTCGCAGAAGACGTGCTTGCCGGCGGCCGCGGCCGCCTCGATCAGCTCGACGTGCAGCATGTTCGGCGCCGCGATCACGACGGTGTCGACCGCCGGGTCGTCGACCACGCGGCGCCAGTCGTCCGTCCCGCGCGCGAAGCCGAACGAGGCCACGGCGTCGTCCGCACGGCCGGGCGCGGTGTCGGCGCAGATCACGAGCTCTGGCTCGAACTCGCGCTCCGGGAACAGCGTCGGGATGCGCCGCATGGAGCGGCTGTGGGCCTGGCCGAGCCAGCCGAAGCCGATCACGCCGACGCCGATCCGGCGGCGCGCGCGGCCGGTGCTCGCAGGTGCCGCGCCAGGCTGGACCGTCGCGCTCATCCGGCGGCCGGCGCGTCGAGCGCGCGCTCCAGCTCGTGCGCCAGCGCGTCGAGCTCGGCCCCGCCGGACATCTGCTTGACGAGCTCGTCGCGGCTGATGTCCTGCTTGCGCCAGTCGCCCATCAGCCGCCCGCGATTGAGGATCACGAAGCGGTCGCCGACCGGGTAGGCGTGATGGGGGTTGTGCGTGATGAAGATCACGCCGAGCCCGCGGTCGCGCGCCTGCGCGACGTAGCGCAGCACGACGCCGGACTGCTTGACGCCGAGCGCCGAGGTCGGCTCGTCGAGGATCAGCACCTTCGCGCCGAAGTAGACGGCGCGCGCGATCGCGACCGCCTGACGCTCGCCGCCCGAGAGCGTGCCGACGGGCTGGTCGGGGTCGCGGATGTCGATCCCCATCTTGCCCAGCTCCGAGGCCATCGTCTCCTGCGCGAAGCGCACGTCGACGCGCTTCAGCGGGCCCGCGCCCTTCGTCGGCTCCGAGCCGAGGAAGAAGTTGCGCCAGATCGACATCAGCGGCACGGTCGCGAGGTCCTGGAAGACCGTCGCGATCCCGCACTCCTTCGCCTCGCGCGGGTTGTGGAAGTGCGTCTCCCGGCCCTCGACGAGCAGCTGCCCCTCGTCGTGCTTGTGCACGCCCGAGAGGATCTTGATGAACGTCGACTTGCCGGCGCCGTTGTCGCCCAGCACGCAGGTGACCTCGCCGGCGCCGACCGAGACGCTGATGTCCTTGATCGCCACGACGTTGCCGAAGTACTTCGACACGTTGCGGACTTCGAGCAGCGGGCTGTTGCCGTCGGTGGTCATCTGCGTCCCTCCGCGCGCTTGCGGATGAAGTTGTTGACGAGGACGGCGACCAGCAGGATCACGCCGAGGAACAGGAAGCGCCAGTCGGTGTTCCAGTTGGCGAACTGGATGCCGATGAACGCCATCCCGATGATCGTCGCGCCCAGCGAGGCGCCGATCGCCGAGCCGAAGCCGCCGGTGAGCACGCAGCCCCCGACGACCGCGGCGATGATGAACTGGAACTCGTCGCCGACGCCCTGGCCGGCCTGCGTGGAGGCCAGGCGCAGCGCGATCATGACCCCGGTCAGCGCGCATACGAACGAGGTCGCCATGAACAGGCCGACCTTCACGCGGAAGACCGGGACGCCGACGTTGCGCGCGGCGTTGGCGTCGCCGCCGACGCCGAAGATCCAGTTGCCCACGCGCGTGCGCGCGAGCACCCAGGTGCCGAGGATCGTGATCGCGATCCACCACAGCACGGTGATGCGGTAGTCGTGCGGCGACCAGAAGCTGCCGCCGAAGATGTCGTAGGCGCTCTTGTAGCCCTTGGCGCTGTCGATCCCGCTGACGTCGACCTGCTGCGTCACCGCCTTGGTGACGCCGAGGTTCACGCCCTGCAGGATGAAGAAGGTGGCGAGTGTGACGATGAAGCTGGGGAGCTTCGTCGTCATCACCATGTAGCCGTTGAGGAAGCCGACCATCGTCGCCGCGATCAGCGTGATGACGATCGCGGGCCAGATGTTCATCCCGACCTTCGTGGCGAGGATGCCCATCATCAGGCCGGAGGAGCCGGTCATGACGCCGGCGGAGAGGTCGAACTCGCCGCCGATCATCAGCAGGGCGACGGCCACCGACGGGATCCCGATCGTCGAGGCGACGTCGGTCCAGTTGGAGATGCCGTCGAGCTTGAAGAACAGCGAGTTCTGGGTCCAGAAGAAGACCCCGACCACCAGCGCCGCGAGCAGGGCGCCGATCTCCGGCCTGCGCAGCAGCCGCGCGAGGTGGCCGACCTGGGTGATCCGCTCGTCGGCGACGCCCGGCGGTGGGGCGGGCGGCGCCGCCGGCGGCGTCGCGGATATCGATCCGGATGCCATCTGGTGCTTGCTGATCACGTCTTTCTCCTCGGATGCCGAGCCGGGCGGGCGGCCCGCCCCGGGGCCCG
>DASTWP010000107.1:0-2182 GCA_035765835.1 Solirubrobacteraceae bacterium | reverse complement strand
GGTGCTCGGCGTCGACGTCCTCGACGTGAGCTCGGACGCGCAGTCGTTCATCCGCACGCACGGGCTCAGCTATCCGATGCTGCGCGACGGCGGCGGCTCGGGAGCGCGCCAGTTCGGCGTCGCCGGCTATCCCGAGACGTTCGTGGTCGACCGGCGCGGGCGCGTCGCCGCGCTGCGCCGCGGGCCCGTCGACGATCAGTTCATGGTGCGCACGCTGGTGCCGCTGCTGGAGGGCCGTTCGTGAGGACGCGGGCGGCGGTGGCGATCGTGCTGGCGGCGGTGCTGGGCGGGTCCCCCTCCGCCCTCGCCGCCGCCTGCCCGCGGACGAGCGCGCTCGCCGTCGAGTCCGAGGTCATGTGCACGGTGTGCGGCACGCCGCTGCTGGAGGCAACCGAGGCGCCGGAGGCCCAGCGCGAGCGCGCGTTCATCCTGCGCCAGGTGCAGGCCTGCCGGACGAAGGGCCAGATCAAGGCGGCGCTGGCCGAGGAGTTCGGCCCCGCCGTGCTGGCGCTGCCGCCCACGCACGGCCGCGGCATCGCGGCGTATCTGATCCCGGCGCTGGCCGCGCTGCTCGGCATCGCGCTGGTGTCGGGCGCGGCCGCGCGCTGGCGCCGGCGGGGTGCCGCGGAGCCCGCGCCGGCCGCCCTGCCCGTCCTTACCCCGACGGATGTCGATCGTCTGGAGGCGGACCTGCTGAGATATCGCGGCTGACGGGCATTTATCCTCATCAAGGACGATGAAACTCGGGGGAAGCCAATGACGGTCATCGAAGCGATCGCAGATCCCGCGCGGCTCGCGATCGTGCGCCACCTCGGCGAGCATGACGGGGCGTCCCTCAGCGACCTCGCGTCGGCCGCCGGCCTGCATCCGAACACGGTCCGCCCGCACCTCGCCGCGCTGCAGGACGCCGACGTGCTCACCAGCGAGCCCGGCGAGCCCGACGGCCCGGGCCGGCCCGCCCTCGTCTACCGCCTGCGTCCGGACGTCACGCTCGCGGCGACGGACTTCCGCATGCTCGCCGAGCTGCTCGCCGCCGCCGTCGCCCACGGCGATCTGCAGCCCGAGCAGCTGCATTCGATCGGCGCCGAGTGGGGCCGCTTCATGCTCGGGCGCCCGGGCCCGCGGGACGCCAGGCGCGAGGTGCCGGCCGCGCTCGAGCGGCTCGGCTTCGACGCGCGCGTGAAGGGCGACGTCGTGGAGCTGCGCAGCTGCCCCTGCCCGGTCGTCTCGCCGCAGCGGCCGGGGCTCATGTGCGCGCTCTCGACCGGAGTGATCGACGGGGTCCTGGCCGCGTCCGGCGGCGGGCTGAGGGTCGTCTCGGACCGCCACGACCCGGCCGCGCGACGCTGCCAGGCGACCATGGGCACGGGCCGGCGGCGCCGGCGCTGGCTGATCAAGCGCGGCTGAGCGCGAAGCGCGCGTAGCGCTCGGCGACCGTCGCCGGCAGCAGCGCGCGGACGCGCACGCCCTCGGGCGTGTCGGTGCGCTCGAGGTCGCCCGCGACCTCGTGCAGCTCCGCGATGCGGGCGCCCTCGGAGAACGGCAGCAGCAGCTCGACGGGGCGCAGCGTGCGGCGGAAGGCCTCCTCGACGCGCTCGCCGAGCTCCTCTAGCCCCTCCCCCGTGAGCGCCGAGACGAGCACGCCGTCCGGGTGGCGGTGGCCGAGCTCCTGCCGGCGCTGGGTGCTCAGCGCGTCGGCCTTGTTGAGCACGAGCAGGCGCGGCCGCTCGCCGGCGCCGATCTCCTCCAGCACGTCCTCGACCGCGCGCAGCATCTCGAGCATGTCGTCCTCCTCGACGGAGGCGTCGACCACGTGCAGCACGAGATCCGCGAGGCGGGTCTCCTCGAGCGTGGCGCCGAAGGCGTCGACGAGCTGGTGCGGCAGCTTGCGGATGAAGCCGACGGTGTCGGTGAACAGGAACGGGCGGCCGCCCAGGCGCGCGGTGCGCGTGGTCGGGTCGAGCGTGTGGAAGAGGCGGTCGCGGACGCCGACCTCGGAGCCGGTGAGCGCGTTCAGCAGCGTCGACTTGCCGGCGTTCGTGTAGCCGGCGAGCGCGACCTGCGGCAGGTGCGCGCGCTCGCGCTCGGCGCGCATGACGGCGCGCGAGCCCTTGACGTCGGCGAGCTTGCGCTTGAGCGCCGCGATGCGGTCGCGGGCGAGGCGGCGGTCGGTCTCGATCTG
>DASTWP010000106.1:0-10768 GCA_035765835.1 Solirubrobacteraceae bacterium | reverse complement strand
CGCGATGTACTCCTTCAGGATGTCGGCCTGGATCGTGCCGCTCAGCCGCTCGGCCGGCACGCCGTTCTCCTCCGCCGCCACGACGTAGTAGGCGAGCATCACCGCCGCCGGCGCGTTGATCGTCATCGACACGCTGACCTCGCCCAGGTCGATCCCCTGGAACAGCGTCTCCATGTCGTCGAGCGTGTCGATCGCCACGCCCTCGCGACCGACCTCGCCCAAAGAGCGCGGCGAGTCCGAGTCGTGCCCCATCAACGACGGCATGTCAAAAGCCGTCGACAAACCCGTCTGGCCGTGATCGAGCAGATAGCGAAAGCGCTCGTTGGTCTCCTCCGCCGTCCCGAACCCCGCGAACTGCCGGAACGTCCACAACCGCCCCCGGTACATCGACGGATACACCCCGCGCGTGAACGGAAAGCCACCGGGCAACCCGATCAGCGACTCATCAGGCAGATCCTCCGCCGTGTACAGCGCACGCACCTCCGTCCCCGACAGCGTCTCGAAACGCACATCGCGCTCCGGCGTCAGGCCATACGCCTCACGCCACTCCTCGAGCGTGCTGGGAACGGCCGGTCGCGGGGTGGTCGCCATGTCAGGAGGGTACCGGCGGGAGGTTGGTTTCAAGCCTCGGGGGAACCGCAGTACCCATGGACGGAGACGTGCTGCTGACAGGCGCGACGGGCTTCCTCGGGCGCGAGGTGCTGGTGCGGCTGGGCTCGAAAGGGGCCTCTGTGCGCGCGCTCGTGCGGGCGCCGGACGACGCCCGGGCGCAGCGGCGTGTCGACGACGCGCTCGCCGAGCGCGGCGGCGACGAGCCGCGCGGCGACGTGCGCGCCCTGGCCGCCGACCTGCAGGCGCCCCGGCTCGGGCTCCCAGCCGACCGCTACGACGAGCTCGCCGCGAGCACCGCGACGATCGTGCACTGCGCCGCGTCGGTCTCCTTCGACCAGCCGCTCGCCGACGCGCGCGCGATCAACGTCGAGGGCACGCGCCGGATGCTCGCGTTCGCGGAGCGCTGCAGCGGCCTGCGCCGCTTCTGCCACGTCTCGACCGCGTATGTCGCGGGCGACCACCGCGGCGCGTTCGGCGAGGACGACCTCGAGGTCGGCCAGCGCTTCCGCAACACCTACGAGCAGACGAAGTTCGAGGCCGAGCGCCTGGTGCGCCGCCGCCGGCGGCGGCTGCCCGTCCAGATCCTGCGGCCGAGCATCGTCGTCGGCGAGCGCGGCAGCGGCTGGACCGGCAGCTTCAACGTCCTCTACACGCCGCTGAAGCTGTACGCGCGCGGCGCGCTCGCGACGGTCCCCGGGCGCGCCGGGGCGCCGGTGGACGTCGTGCCGGTCGACTACGTCGCCGACGCGATCGCCGAGCTCTGCCAGGGCCCAGAGAGCGACAACCGCACCTACCACCTCGTCGCCGGCCGCGATGCCTCGACCGTCGGGCGGCTGATGGCGCTGGCCGCGCGCGAGCTGGGCCGGCCGCGGCCGGCCGCCATGCCGCCGGCGCTCTTCCGCGGCGTCGCGGAGCCGATGCTACGCCGCCGCGGCGGCGCGGGCGCGCAGCGTGTGCTCGGGCAGGCGTCGGTCTTCTTCCCCTACTTCGCCTCGCGCGTGCGCTACGACGACGTCCGCGCGCGGCGGCGGCTGCGCAGCGCCGGCATCGAGGTCTCCTGCGTCGACGACTACTTCCCCGAGCTCGTCCGCTACGCCGAGCTCGCACGCTGGGGGCGCGAGCCCGTCAGCCTCGGCGACGCGCGGGTGCTGCGCCGTCCGCGGCGGCCTCGCCCAGCAGCGCACGCGCGATGACCAGGCGCTGGATCTCGCTCGTGCCCTCGTAGATCTCGGTGACCTTCGCGTCGCGGTAGTAGCGCTCGGCGGGGAACTCGCGCGTGTAGCCGTAGCCGCCGAGGACCTGGATCGCCTCGCCCGTCCAGTGGCGTGCGACGCGCGAGGCGAAGAGCTTCGCCTGGGCGCCCTCGACGGTGTGCGGCCGTCCGGCCTGCTTGAGGCGCGCGGCGCGCCAGACCAGCGCGCGGGCGGCCTCGATCTCGGTCTGCATCTCGGCCAGCTTGCCCTGGAGCTGCCCGAAGGAGCCGATCGGGCGCCCGAAGGCCTGGCGCTCCCGCGCGTAGGCCGTCGCGACGTCGAGTGCCGCCTGCGCGATGCCGACCGCCTGCGCGGCGATGCCGATCCGCCCGCCGTCGAGCGTCGAGAGCGCGACCCGCATGCCGGCGCCGGGCGCGCCGAGACGCTCGCCGGGCGTGGACTCGAACGCGAGGTCGGCGGTCGAGGAGGAGTTCAGGCCCATCTTCTCCTCCTCGCGCGTCACGGCGAAGCCATCCGCGCCGCGGCGCACGACGAACGCGGACGGGCGCCCGGCCGCGGCCTCGTCGCGCGCGAAGACGACGAAGACGTGCGCGTGCGAGCCGTTGGTGATCCACTGCTTGGTGCCGGTGATGGCCTGCGCCGCGTCGGCGCGGGTGCGCATCGCGCCGGCGTCGCTGCCGCTGCCGGGCTCGGTCAGCGCGAAGGCCGCGAGCTCGTGGCCCTGCGCGAGCGCCGGCACCAGCCGCTGCACCTGCTCGCGCTCGCCGTTCTGCAGGATCGGCAGCGTGCCCGCGCTCGTGTGCACCGCGACGGTCACGCCGACGCCCGCGTCCGCGCGCGAGAGCTCCTCGAGCACGAGCACGTAGGAAAGGAAGTCCGCACCGGCGCCGCCGTGCTCCTCGGGCACGCAGACGCCCATCAGGCCCAGCTCGCCGAGCTGCGCGAAGACCGCCTTCGGGAAGCGGTGCTCGCGATCCCACTCCGCCGCGCGCGGCGCGATCACCTCGTCCGCGAAGCGCCGCGCGAGGTCGCGGATCTCGCGCTGCTCGCCGCTGAGCTCGTGCAGGCTCATCGCGAGCGGCCTCTTCCTGGGTAGACGCGGGCCATCGTCGAGCAATGACGCGCTGTCATCGGCGCCGCACCGCCACGCTCCGGCCGGCGGTGCCGACCAGCGCCGCGGCCCCGAGCGCCGCGGCTGCCTTCAGCCGCCGGCCGAGGCGGTCGAAGCGCATGACCTCCCAGCCCTCCTCCTTGGCCACGCGCGCCAGCTCGGCGTCCGGGTTGACGACCACGGGGTGCCCGACGGCGCGCAGCATCGGCAGGTCGGACTCGGAGTCCGAGTAGGCGTAGGAGGCCGTGAGGTCGATCTGCCTGCTCGCCGCGAGCTCGCGGATCGCCTCGGCCTTGCCCTCGCGGTAGGTGAAGGGGCCGCCCTCGCGGCCCGTGTAGACGCCGTCGACGACCTCCGAGCGCGCGCCGATGCCGCCGTCGAACGCGAGCACGTGGGCGAGCATGTTCGCCATCTCGTGCGAGGCGGCCGTGCAGATGTAGACAGGGCGGCCCGCGTCCTGGTGCGCGTAGGCCACCTCGAGCATCTGGGGGTACAGGCGCGGCAGCACGCCCGCGAGCACCTTCGGCGCCAGCCGCTCGAGGTCGCGCACGCGGCGGCCCTTGATCATCGCGCCGACCTCCTCGCGCACGCGGTCGGTCGCCTTGTCCGTCGAGCCGCGCAGGCGGAACTTCACGTTCTCCCAGCCGTAGCGCGCGAGGCGGCGGCGGCTGATGAGGCCCGCGCCCATGGCGGCGCGGGCCCAGTAGAGGCCCGAGGAGCCCGCCATCAGCGTGCGGTCCAGATCGAAGAAGGCGGCGCCGCGGCCGTGCTCGGCCGGGAGGTGCGCCACCTCCTCCTGCGGGCTGAACTCGTGCTGCTGGCTACGCGCCGTTGCCATGGACGCGCAGGATCACCGCGTCACCCTGGCCGCCGCCGGAGCAGATCGCCGCGCAGCCCAGGCCGCCGCCGCGGCGGCGCAGCTCGTGCACGAGCGCGCCGAGGATGCGGGCGCCCGAGGCGCCGATCGGGTGCCCGAGCGCGACGGCGCCGCCGTTGACGTTCACGCGGTCCTCCTCGATGCCCAGCATGCGGATCGAGTTCAGCGTGACCGACGCGAAGGCCTCGTTGATCTCCCAGAGGTCGATGTCGGACGGCTGGAGGCCCGCCCTCTCGAGCGCCTTCAGCGCGGCCTTCGCGGGCGTCGTGGCGAGGTAGGCGAAGTCGTTGGCGCTCTGCGCGTGCGTGACGATCTCGGCCAGGACGGTCTTGCCGTTGCCCTCGGCCCACTCGTCCGAGGCGAGCACCAGCGCGCCGCCGCCGTCGTTGACGCCCGGCGAGTTGCCGGCCGTGTGCGAGCCCTCCTTGCCGACGAGCCCGGGCAGCTTCGCGAGCACCTCGAGCGAGGTGTCGCGTCGCGGACCCTCGTCGATCTCGACCACGGTCTCGCCCTTCTTGCCCTTGACGGTCACGGGGACGATCTCGTCGGACATGCGCCCGTCGTCGGTGGCCTTCAGCGCGAGCTGGTGCGAGCGCAGCGCCCAGCGGTCGAGGTCGGGCCGCGTGAGCTCGAGCTCGTCGCCGACCTCGGTGGCCTCGTCGAACATCTGGCGGCCGCTGAACGGGTTGGTGAGCCCGTCGTGCACCATCGCGTCGAGCATCTTCGCGTCGCCCATGCGGTAGCCGAAGCGGGCCTGCGGCAGCAGGTAGGGCGCGCGCGACATCGACTCCATGCCGCCGCCGACGCCGACCTCGACGTCGCCGGCGCGGATCGCCTGGTCGAGGATCACGCTCGCGCGCAAGCCCGACGCGCAGACCTTGTTGATCGTCTCCGAGGAGACGTCCTTCGGGATCCCGGCCTTGATCTGGGCCTGGCGTGAGGGGATCTGGCCCTGGCCGGCCTGGAGGACCTGGCCCATGACGACGTGCTGCACCTCCTCGGGCCCCACGTCGGCGCGCTCGAGCGCGGCCTGGATCGCGGTCGCGCCGAGCTCTGTGGCGTCGACGGTGGAGAGTCCGCCGCCCATCTTCCCGATCGGAGTGCGGGCGGCGCCGAGGATCACGGTCTTGGGCATGGCCCGAAGGGTATCTTCGCGCCCCTCATGCGCGTCTCCGCCACGACCTCAGCCCCGCTCGAGACCGGCGCGGACACGATCGCGGTGGGGGTGTTCGAGGGCGAGGGCGTCGCGCACGACCCCGGCGGCCTGGGCGAGCTGCTCGAGCGTGGCGAGGCGAAGGCGAAGCTGCGCCATCTCGTGGTCGCGCATGCGGGCGGCGCTCGCTGGATCGTCGTCGGACTCGGCGCGCGGGAGGAGTTCGATGCCGAGCGCGCGCGGCGTGCCGCGGCCGCGGCGCACGGGCGCGCGAAGGAGCTCGGCGCGCGCTCGCTGTGCTGGGAGCTGCCGCATCACGTCGGCGAGGAGGTCTGCGGCGGCTTCGTCGAAGGCACCGTGCTCGCCGCGTGGTCGTTCCGGGGCCTGAAATCCGGGGAGCAGCCGGAGCCGGTCCTGGAGGAGCTGATCGTCAGCGCGCACCACGACGTGGGCGAGGCGACGGCGCGGGCGGCGGTGCTCGCGGAGGCCGCGAACTTCACCCGCGAGCTGCAGGAGACGCCGGCCAACCTGATGACGCCGGCCGTGCTGGCCGAGCGCGCGCAGGCGATCGAGGGCGTGTCGTGCGAGGTCTGGGACCGCGCGGCGATCGAGGGCGCCGGGATGGGCGCGTTCGCATGCGTGGCGCGCGGCAGCCTCGAGGAGCCGCGGCTGATCGTGCTGCGCCACGAGCCCGAGGGAGCGCCGGCCGGGCCGGTGCTCGGGCTCGTCGGCAAGGCGGTGACCTTCGACAGCGGCGGCTACTCGATGAAGCCGGCGGCCGGCATGGAGGCGATGAAGTTCGACATGTCCGGCGGCGCGGCGGTCCTCGGCGCCATGGGCGCGATCGCGCGCCTGCGGCTGCCGCTGCGGGTGCTCGCGGTCGTCGGCGCGACGGAGAACCTCGTCAACGGCCGGGCGGTCAAGCCGGGGGACGTCGTGACCGCGATGGACGGCACGACGATCGAGGTCAACAACACCGACGCCGAGGGGCGGCTCGTGCTCGCGGACTGCATCGCGCACGCGAAGGCGCTCGGCGCGGAGCGGCTGGTCGACCTCGCGACGCTGACCGGCGGCGTCGTGACGGCGCTGGGGTCCACGTTCGGCGGGCTGATGGCGAACGACGAGGAATGGGCCGCGACGGTCGCCGGCGCGGGCGCGGCGACGGGCGAGCGGCTGTGGCGGCTGCCGCTCGACGAGGAGTTCCGCGAGGCGCTCGAGGGCCGCTGGGCGGACGTCGTGAACTCGACCGACCGCAAGGCGCACGCGAGCATCGGCGGGCAGTTCCTCGCGCGCTTCGCGGGCGAGACCCCGTGGGCGCACCTCGACATCGCGGGCGTTGCGTGGGACACCGGCCGCGCATGGGCGCCGAAGGGCGGCACGGCGTTCGGCACGCGGCTGCTCGTACGGCTGGCGGAGGAGCTTGCGAGGATGCCGGGATGATCTTCGACCTGCCCGACGAAGCCGAGGCGCTGCGCCGCACCGTCCGCGAGTTCGCGGTGCAGGAGGTCGCGCCGGTCGCGGAGGAGCTCGACAGGACGAAGTCGTTCCCCTACGAGCTCGTCGAGAAGATGGGCGCGCTCGGGTGGATGGGCATCCCGTTCCCTGAGGAGGTCGGCGGCGCAGGCGGCACGACGCTTCAGTACGCGCTGGCGGTCGAGGAGCTCACGCGCGTGGACTCGAGCGTCGCGATCACGATGTGCGCGCACACCTCGCTGGGCACGCAGCCGGTCTACCTGTTCGGCTCCGATGCGCAGAAGGAGCGCTACCTGCCGGACCTCTGTGCGGGCCGGAAGCTCGGCGCGTTCGGGCTCACCGAGCCCGAGGCCGGCAGCGACGCCGGGAACACGCGCACGCGCGCCTCGCTCGACGGCGGCGAATGGGTGATCGACGGCGCCAAGCAGTTCATCACCAACGCCGGCACGCGCGTCTCCGGGCACGTCGCGATCACGGCGCGGACGGGCGAGGGGGAGATCTCGAACATCATCGTCGAGAACGGGACGCCCGGCTACGAGCAGGGCGAGCCGTACCGGAAGATGGGCTGGAACGCGTCCGACACGCGGCCTTTGTCGTTCGACTCCTGTCGCGTGCCGGAGGAGAACCTGCTCGGGCCGCGCGGGCAGGGGTTCAAGCAGTTCCTGCACATCCTCGACATCGGGCGGATCGGCGTGGCGGCGATGGGCGTCGGGCTCGCGCAGGGCGCCCTGGACGAGGCGCTCGCCTACGCCAAGGAGCGCCGGGCGTTCGGGCAGCCGATCTCGAAGTTCCAGGCGATCCAGGGCAAGCTCGCCGACACGGCGACGGAGATCGAGGCGGCGCGGCTGCTCGTCTACAAGGCCGCGTGGCTGAAGGACCAGGGGCGCAACTTCACGCTGACCGCGGCGCAGGCGAAGCTCAAGACCGGGCGCCTGGCGGTGCGGGCGGCCGAGGAGGCCGTGCAGATCCACGGCGGGTACGGCTACATCGAGGAGTACCCCGTCTGCCGCTTCTACCGCGACGCCAAGATCCTCACGATCGGCGAGGGCACCGACGAGGTGCAGCAGATGGTCATCGCGCGCGCCCTGGGTGCGTAGGGCGCTCGTCCTGTGGGCCGTCCTGTTCGCGGCGTACTGCGCCGGGATCGGGCTGCACGCCGCGCACGGGCAAGACCTGTCCGCCCCAGAGGCGCACACGCTGCTCACCGCCGACTCGATCGTGCACGGGCGGCGCGGGGACCTCACGCGCGAGTATCGCTCGCGCGCTTGGCAGCCGTTCTACGCGGGCGTGCTGCACCCGACCGCGCGCCCCGTGCACAGGCGGCTCTACGAGCCGCAGGGGGTCGGCTTCCCGCTGCTGATCTCGCCGGCGTACGCCGCGGGCGGCCGGGTCGGGGTGGAGCTGTTCCTCGCCGCCCTGGCGGCACTGGCGTTCGTCCTGGCGGCGGGGCTGGCGCGACGGCTGGTGCCCGAGCCGTACGCGACGTCGGCCGCCCTGGTGACGGGTCTCTCGCCCCCCGCGTTCGCCGCGGCGACCACGATCGCCCCCGACGCGGTCGCGGGTGCCGCGTTGGCCGGCGCGGCGCTGCTGGCGCTGCACGTCCGCGACGCGCCGCGGATGGCGACCGCGGCCTGGAGCGCGACGCTGCTCGCGGCGCTGCCATGGCTGGGCGTGCAGTACCTCGGCGCGGGCGCGGTCGTCGCGTGGGCGCTGGCGCGCTGGCTGCGCCGGCGCCGGCGCAGCCTCGCGGGCTTCGTCGCGCTCGAGGTCGTCTTCTTCTCCGCCGTGGTCTTCATCACCGTCAACGACAAGCTCTTCGGCGGCTTGACGCCGGACGCGGCCTCGCGTGCGCCGGACGGACCGACCGGCGCCTCCGGCCTCGGCGCGCACCTGGCCCGCGCGCCGCGGCTGCTCGGGCTGTGGATCGACCGCGACTACGGCATCGTGCGCTGGGCGCCGTTCGCGCTGTTGGCGTTCGCGGCGCTGTGGCTGCTGGTGCGATCCCGTCGCGCGCGGCTCGCGCGCGTCGTTCCGGCCCAGATCGACGTCGAGGTCACCGCCGGCTTCCTCGCCGCCGCGTGCGCCGCGATGGCGCTCGTCGCCGCGTTCCTCTACCCCACGATCGCCGGCGCGCACTTCGCGGGCCGCCCGCTGGTCTGCGTCTTCGCCTTCGGCGCGGCGCTCGCCGCGTGGTCGCTGCGCCGCTTCCCGCGCACCGGCACGCTGCTCGCCGCCCTCACGATCGCGGCGACGATCTGGCTCGTCGCCGGAGTGCGCCTCACACCGTCGGCCGGAGTAGCGCCGCCCCACGGCCCGCTGCCGTGGGCCGGCGCGCAGGCTGTGCTGCCGCGGCTGCGCTAGCCGGCCGGCGACGAATGCAACGAACCCTTCGCTGAGCGAAGGGAACCGCGCTCGCGCGGCGGCCGGCGGTGCCGAGCCTAGGCGGCGGTTCCAGCGTCGAAGCGCTCGAGGATGTCGGTCGCCGCGCTGGCGGGGTCGAGCCGGCGCGAGACGACCTCGTCGAGCAGGCGGGCGAACTCGGCATCCTCGTGCAGGGCCTCCTCGAGGCGGCGGCGCAGGCGGAACGTGCAGAGGGCGAGCACCTCGTTGCGCAGGTTGCGGCGGCGGCGCTCGGACAGCGTGCCCTCCTCGACGATGTGCGCGCGGTGCTCGTCGAGCTTCTCGACGAGGGTCTCGACGCCCTCGCCGCGTACGGCCTCGGTCTTGACGATCGGCACGCGCCACCCCCGCTGCGGCGCCAGCGAGAGCACGCCGCGGATCTCGCGGATCATCGTGTCGGTCAGCGGGTGGTCCGCCTTGTTGACGACGATGATGTCCGGGATCTCCATCACGCCGGCCTTCAGCGCCTGGATCGAGTCGCCCGAGCCGGGCATCAGCACGAGCACGACGGTGTCGGCGTGGTCGATCACGTCGACCTCGGCCTGGCCGACGCCGACGGTCTCGAGGAAGACGTCGTCCTTGCCGGCCGCGTCCATCAGCAGCGCAGCCTGGAGCGCGGCCTCGCTCAGGCCGCCGAGCGCGCCGCGATTGGCCATCGAGCGGATGAAGACGCCGGGGTCGAGGAAGTGCTCGGTGAGGCGGATGCGATCGCCGAGCAGCGCGCCGTGCGTGAACGGCGAGCTCGGGTCGATCGAGAGCACGGCGACCTGGCGATCGGCCTGGCGGCGCAGCTTCGTCAGCGCCCCGATGAGCGTCGACTTGCCCGAGCCGGGCGCCCCCGTGAGGCCGACGATCGCGGCCTTGCCGGTCCTCGGGAAGACCTCGCGCACGAGCTCCCAGCCGGCGGGATCGTCGGACTCGACGAGCGTGATCGCGCGGGCCAATGCGCGCTTGTCGCCGTCGAGCAGGCGCTCTGCGAGGGTGCGATCCGGCACGGGGCGGGCAGACTACCCTTGCTTCCGTGGAGCCCGTCCTGACCCCCGTCGCGCCGCGTCCGGCGCCGCCGGTCGTCCTGCGCGGCGAGCCGCCGCCCCGCCGGGGCGGCCCGATCACGCTGCTGCGCTGGATGCGCGCGCACCGGATGCTCTCGTGGGACTACGCGCAGCTGCTGGCGCGGCTGGCGTGGCTGAAGCTGCGGTTCGGCAAGCGCCTGCAGACGGACGGCTTCGCGTTCGTCTGCCCCGGCGTGAAGATCGAGATCGGCAAGAACGCGGTGCTGCACCTCGGCCGCTGGTCGTGGATCGGCCACGGCTGCAAGATCCGCGTCCACGAGGGCGAGGCGCACATCGGGGCCAAGAGCGTGCTCGGCCAGGAGTGCACGATCTCCGCCTTCCAGCACGTCTCGATCGGCCGCGAGTGCATCATCGCCGACCGCGTGATGCTGATCGACTTCGACCACGGCGTCGTCGAGGTCGAGCGCCCGATCCGCCTGCAGGGGATCTACAAGCGCGACGTGCGCGTCGGGCACAACGTCTGGATCGGCTACGGGGCGTCGTTCCTGCGCGGCGTCACTGTCGGCGACAACGCGGTCGTCGGCACCTACGCGGTCGTCACCCGCGACGTGCCCGAGAACGCGGTCGTCGCCGGCGTGCCGGCGAAGGTGCTGCGCATGCGCCCGACGCCGCGGACGCTGCGCTGGGCCTGAGGGCGGGCCCAGGGGCGATGGCAGAGGAACGCGCGCAGCTCGCTCTCGACGTCGACCCGACGGTCGAGCTGCGCGTGGTCGAGCAGCGCGGCGGCGAGGAGCGCGCGCTGCGCGTCGGGCCTCTTCCTGAGCCCGACGCGCGTGCGCTCGCCTCGCTGCTGCTCAACCGGCGCGACGAGCCGTCCGAGGACGGCCCGTGGCGCTGCGCGATCGCCGGCGGCGT
>DASTWP010000105.1:0-4031 GCA_035765835.1 Solirubrobacteraceae bacterium | reverse complement strand
CGGGGATCGTCACGGCGAAGTCGGCGAGGAACTCGAGCAGGAACGCCTCGAACTCGTCGTCGGCGCGGTCGACCTCGTCGATCAGCAACACGACGGGGTGGGCCGGTTCCGACGTCTCGAGCGCCTCCAGCAGCGGCCGCCGCAGCAAGAAGCGCCGCGAGAACAGCTCGGGTGGGTGGGAATCGGTTCCGCCGCCCTCCGCCGCGCGCAGCGCGAGCAGCTGGCGCGCGTAGTCCCAGTCGTAGAGCGCGTGGTGCAGGTCGATGCCCTCGTGGCACTGGAGGCGGATCAGGCGCGCGCCCGCCGCCCCCGCCAGCGCCTTCGCGACCTCGGTCTTGCCGACCCCGGCCTCGCCCTCGACGAGCAGCGGCTGCCCGAGCTCGGCGGCGAGGAAGACCGCCGTGGCGAGCGCGTCGTCGGCGAGGTATCGCTGCGCGGCCAGCGCCTCGCCGACGGCCTGCGGGGAGCCCAGGGCGGCGAACGCGCTCAGGAGGGCTCCAACCCTGCCGCCTGGGACAGCGCGCGCCGGCACAGCACGCGCGCGAGGTGGCGCTTGTACTCGGGCGTCGCGTTGAGGTCGCCGGGCGGGTCCGTGCCCTCGGCGGCCTGCTCGGCCGCCTGCGCGATGTGCTCGTCGTCGAGCGGCTGCCCGCGCAGCGCGTCCTCGGCGGCGGTCGCGCGCCGCGGCGTCGAGCCCATGTTCGTCAGTCCGATGCGGACGTCCTCGCACGTCCCGTCGTCGCCGCGCCGCACGAGCGCCGAGACCGCGACCATCGCCCAGTCCTCCGAGCGGCGGTTGAACTTCTCGTAGCCGTGCCCGTAGCCGTCGAGTGCGGGCACGCGCACCTCCGTCGCGACCTCGTTCGGGCCGACCGTCGTCGTGAGGTAGTCCCGGAAGAGCTCCTCAGCGGCGATCTCGCGCGTGCCGTCCGGGCCCTGGACCGTGAGCGTCCCGCCTGCCGCGAGGATCACCGCCGGCATGTCGGAGGCCGGGTCGCCGTGCACGAGCGAGCCGACGGTCGTGCCGCGGTTGCGCACCTGCTGGTCGGCGATCGTCCGCGCCGCCGCGGCGAGCAGCCCGGTCTCGGGGCGCGCCTCGAGGTCGGCGTGGCGCGTCATCGCGCCGATCCGCCACGTGCCGTCCTCGCGCTCGATCCCGCGCAGGCCGGGGACGCGGCGCAGGTCTACGAGCAGCGAGGGCACCGCCAGGCGCAACTTCATCAGCGGCAGCAGCGAATGGCCGCCGGCGAGCAGCTTCGCGTCGGCGTCGCGGCCGAGCGCCGCGATCGCCTCCTCGAGCGTCTCCGGCGCGGTGTACTCGAACGCCGCCGGGATCATGCCTTCGCCTCCTGGATCGCGCTCCACACCCGCATCGGCGTGAGCGGCATGTTGATGTAGGTGACGCCGAGCGGCCGCAGCGCGTCGATCACGGCGTTGGTGACCGCGGGCGAGGCCGCGATCGTGCCCGCCTCGCCGACGCCTTTGACGCCGAGCGAGTTGACGGGCGAGGGCGTCTCGGTGCGATCGGTCTCGAACGAGGGCAGCTCCGCCGCGGTCGGCAGCGCGTAGTCGACGAACGTGCTCGTGATGAGCTGTCCCTCGTCGTCGTAGTGCACGCGCTCGTAGAGCGCCTGGCCGATGCCGTGGGCGACGCCGCCGTGGACCTGCCCGTCGATCAGCAGCGGGTTGATCGCCGGGCCGCAGTCGTCGACCGCCACGTAGCGCACGACGTTCACCCTGCCCGTCTCGGCGTCGACGTCGACGACGCAGGCGTGCGCGCCGAACGGGAAGACGAAGTTCTCAGGGTCGTAGAACGCGCTCTCCTCCAGGCCCGGCTCCATGCCCTCGGGCAGGTTGTCCGGGATGTACGCCGCGCCCGCGATCTCTGCCAGCGCCATGCCCTTGTCCGGCGAGCCGCGCACGACGAAGCGCCCGTCGCGGACATCGATGTCCTCGGGCGCCGCCTCGAGCTGGTGCGCGACGATCGCCCTCGCCTTGTCGGCGACCTTCGCGGCCGCCCGCGCGACCGCCTCGCCGCCGACGGCGAGCGAGCGCGAGCCGTACGTGCCGAGGCCCTGGGGACCGGTGCCGGTGTCGCCGTGGATCACCTCGACCTGCTGCGGGTCGCAGCCGAGGCGGTCGGCGACGATCTGCGCGAAGCCGGTCTCGTGGCCCTGGCCGTGCGGCGAGGTGCCGGTGTAGGCGGTCACCGCGCCGGTGAGGTGGACGCGCACGAGCGCCGACTCCCACAGCCCCGTCTGGAGTCCGAAGCCCTGCGGCCCGGTGACCCTCGAGGGCGCGAGGCCGCAGATCTCGGTGTAGGTCGAGAAGCCGATGCCGCGGTGCACCCCCTGCGCCCGCAGCTCCTCCTGCTCGCGGCGGAAGCCGTCGAGGTCGAGGTGCTCGAGCAGCTTGTCGAGCGTGCCGTGGTAGTCGCCGGAGTCGTAGACGACGCCGACCGCGACCTCGGCAGGGAAGTCCTCCTTCGGGATGAAGTTCCTGCGGCGCAGCTCGAGGCGGTCCATCCCGAGCTCGGCGGCGAGCTGGTCGAGCATGACCTCGATCATGTGCGTCGCCTCGGGCCGGCCCGCGCCGCGGATGGCGTCGGTCGCGACCTTGTTCGTGAAGACGCCGACGATGTCGGTCCGGACCGCCGGGATGCGGTAGCACCCGCTCATCACGAACGCGCCGAGCGACGGGATCGTCGGCGTCAGCAGCATCAGGTAGGCGCCCAGGTCGGCGAGGATCCGCGCGTGGAAGGCGGTGATCGTGCCGTCCCGCTTGGCGCCGACGCGGACGGTCGCGATCTGGTCGCGGCCCTGGTGCGTCGCGAGCATGTTCTCCGAGCGCGTCTCGATCCACTTGACGGGTCGCCCCAGCCGCCGCGCCAGCCACGCGCAGGCGACCTCCTCGCCATAGATCTGGAGCTTGGAGCCGAAGCCGCCGCCGACCTCGGGCGCGATCACGCGGATGCGCTCCTCGCTGATGCCGAGCATGATCGCCAGGAACAGGCGCAGGAAGTGCGGCACTTGCGTGGAGCTGTGGACGGTGAGCTGGCCGGCGCGGTCCTCCGCGAGCACCGCCCGCGGCTCGATCGCGCCGCCGGCGGTGCGATGGTTGACGACGCGGCGCTCGACGATGACGTCGGCCTCCGCGAAGCCCGCGTCGAGGTCGCCGCCGCCGAGCGACCACTCGTGGACCTTGTTCGTCCCGAGCGCCTCGTGGACGAGCGGGCCGCCGTCGAGCGCGGCCTCGGGGTCGACGACGACCGGGAGCGGCTCGTACTCGACCAGCACGTCCTCGATCGCGTCGACGACGCCGTAGCGGTCCTCGCCGACGACGACGGCGACCGGGTCCCCGACGTGGTTGACCTCGCCGCGCGCGAGCGGCCAGTGCTCGGGCGTGTTGACCTCGATCCCCGGCGGCACCCACGCCATCGGCAGCGGCGCGAGCAGGTCGGCCATGTCCTCGCCGGTGAAGACGCCGGCGATGCCTTCGCGCTCGCGCGCGGCGGAGGCGTCGATCGAGGCGATCCGCGCGTGCGCCTCGGACGAGCGCACGAAGGCGCAGAAGAGCGTGCCGGGCGGCGCGATGTCGTCGACGTAGTGCGCGCGACCGGTGATCAGGCGCGGGTCCTCCTTGCGGCGCAGCGCGCGGCCGACGTGGCCGCCGTTCGCGGGCGCGGTGGCGCTCATGCCGCCACCTCCTCCCCCTTGCCGGCCTTCGCCGCGTCGAGGACCGCCTTGACGATGTTGTGGTAGCCGGTGCAGCGGCAGAGGTTGCCCTCCAGGCCGCGGCGGACCTCCTCCTCGCTCGGGTCCGGGTTGCGGGCGAGCAGGTCGGCGGCGGCCATGATCATCCCCGGCGTGCAGTAGCCGCACTGGAGCGCGTGGTCGTTCCAGAACGCCTCCTGGAGCGGGTGGAGGGTCTCGCCGTCCGCCATCCCCTCGATCGTCGTCACCTCGGCGCCGTCGGCCTGCACCGCGAGCACGGTGCAGCTCTTCACCGCCTCGCCGTCGACGTGCAGCGTG
>DASTWP010000104.1:0-4952 GCA_035765835.1 Solirubrobacteraceae bacterium | reverse complement strand
CCGCGCGCGCGCAGCGACGCACGCGCGTCCTTCACCCCGCTCGGCGAGGGCCGCACGCCGGCGCGCGCGAACAGCCGCGCCCCGGGCGTCTGCAGCGGCGGCGCGTGCTCGCCGGCCCAGTCCAGGAAGGCGCGCGGCGGCGCGTCGCAGACGACCGCGCCGCCGTCGAGCGCGATGACGCGGTCGGCGTGCGCGAGGCAGCGCTCGAGGCGGTGCTCGGCGAGCACCACCGCCGTCCCCCACTCCTCGTTCAGCCGGCGCAGCAGCCACACGAGCTCGTCGCCGGCGACCCGGTCCAGCTGCGAGGTCGGCTCGTCGAGCAGGACGAGGCGCGGGCGCCCCGCGAGCGCCGCGCCGAGCGCGACGCGCTGCAGCTCGCCGCCGCTCAGCTCGCGCGTGGGGCGGTCGAGCAGCGCCTCGATCCCGAGCGCGAGCGCGACCTCCTCCACCCCGCGCGCGACCGCGGCCGGGCCGTGCCCGTGGTTCTCGAGTGGCAGCGCGAGCTCGGCGCGCACCGTCGTCAGGACCACCTGCGTCTCGGGGTCCTGGAACAGCGTCCCCGCGACGGCGCTCAGCGCGCCGGGCCCGTGCTCGCGGGTGTCGAGCCCCCCGGCGACGACGCGTCCCGCGAAATGCCCGCCGTGGAAGTGCGGGACCAGGCCGCTCGCCGCGCGCAGCAACGTCGACTTGCCCGACGCCGAGCGTCCGGCGAGCACGGCGAACTCGCCGGGCTCGACCGTGAGGCTCACGTCGCGCAGCGCGGGCTCGGCCGCGCCCGCGTACGTGTAGGTGAGGCTCTCGATCTCGAGCACGGGTCTCCCCAGCCGCTGCACGGCCGGGCTCGAGGCGTCCTTGCGGGGGGACCCGCGGTGGGGTCTCACCGCTCGATCCCCCGCCGGTCGGCGAAGGGCGCCAGCGCGACGAGCACGAGCGCCGCGCACAGCACCGCCTCGCGCGCGCCCGCACGCGCGTGCAGGCGCGGGTAGGCGTCGAAGGCCCCCGCGCCGGCGGCCAGCGCCCAGACGCCGAGCGCGAGCAGCATCAGCGCCGCAGCGGCGAACGCGATGTCGTGCCGCGACCACGGCGCGCGTGCCCGCGGCCCGCGCCACGCGCGCCGCGCGCCGTAGCCGCGGACCTCGAGCGTCGCCGCGACGTCGATCGCACGGTCGAGCGCGCCGGTCGCCGTCGCGCGCAGCGCGAGCAGCCGCGCGCCACGCCCTCCGGCCCCGGCGTCCGCGCGGCAGCGCAGCGCGTCGGCACGGCGTCGGCCGTCGGCCATCAGCACCGGCACGAGCCGCAGCGCGAGCGCGGCTGTGAGCGCGGAGCGGAACGACAGCCGCCGCAGCCCGCGCAGCACCTCGTCGGGGTCGACGGCACAGGCGAGCAGCGCGCAGCAGAGTCCGACGACCGCGACGCGCAGCCCGAGGACGAGCCCGTAGACGAGCGCCTCGACGGTGAGGTCGATCTGCCCGAACGGCGGCACGTCGCCGAGGCGCGCGAAGACGGTCAGCCCGTTGCGGTCGACGAGCACGTTCACGAGCGCGATCAGCAGCGCGAGCGGCAGCGCCCAGCGCACGGACCCCGCGACCTCGCGGCCGACGCCCGCGCCGGCGGCCGCGCCCAGCGCAGCCACCGCGAGCGTGCCGAGCACGACCGGGCTGCCGAAGGCGATCGCGAGCGCCGCGAGCACGAGGCAGTACGCGCCCCCCGCGCCCGCGCGCGCGGCGTGCAGGGGGCTCGCGCGGCGCAGGTAGCTCATCTCGCCGGGTCCTCGGGCAGCGGCACGAGGGCGCCGCCGGGCGCAACCGCGACCGCGAAGCGGTCCTTCAGCACGCGCGCGGAGAAGGCGTTCGCGGCGGCGTTCACGCCCGCGGTGTCGGTGCCCGAGACGGTCCAGATCGGCGGGTCGCCCTCGACCTGCGTGGCGGCGATCAGCCCGCCGCCGGCGCCGAGCGTGCGGACCGTGTGGCCCAGCGGGTCGAGCAGCGCGATCGTGTGGCCCGCGGGCGCGGGCTCTGCATAGACCCCGCTCGCGTCCGGACCGTCCTGCATCCGCGCGATCGCCGGGTCCTCGCTGACCGCCGCCCACGGACCCACGAGCACGCGCAGCGTGTGCTCGGTCACCGAAGTGCGCAGGGAGCCCTCGGCCGCCGGGATCCCGTAGGCGGCGAGCCGCTGGGAGACCACGCCGCAGGCCTTCTGCACGGCGCCGCTCGCGCACTCGATCCGCACCGGCAGCCGCCTGCCGCCGACGCCGCCCAGGAACGGCTGCGGGAACGAGCCCACGACCGCCGGGATCGTCTCGCTCGCCTTCCAGTCGTGGCGGTCCCACCACACGCTGTCGCCGGGATGCACGTCGGTTGCCGCGGCGCCCTTCGTCCCCTGCACCCCGTTGACGTAGTAGAACCAGTCGACGTGGCCGCCGGAGCCGCCGCCGCTCAGGCCGTCGATGCTCTGGACGAACCCGCCGCCGTACGCGGTGCCCACGCGCGCGTTGCGCATCAGCAGGCGCATCACCGTCTCGGTGCCGGAGACGTGCGGGCGGCGCGCCTGCTTGAGCGTGCGCGTCCCGAAGTCGCGCGTCACCGTGAGCGAGACCCCGGTGGGCGACTTGCCGGGGCCGAGGCCGCACCCGGCCGCGAGCAGCGCGCATGCGGCCGCGGCGGCCGCCGCGGCGAGCACGAGCCGGATGCGGCGCGCCGGCCTCATCGCACGTAGAACACGATCCGGTTGCGCGTGCGCTGCAGCGTCGCGTCCACGTTCCCGGCGCCGTCGGTCGTGCGCACGTCCAGGACGTAGCGCCCACGCGGCAGGCGCGTGGGA
Source organism: Solirubrobacteraceae bacterium (assembly GCA_035765835.1). Classification (GTDB taxonomy): domain Bacteria; phylum Actinomycetota; class Thermoleophilia; order Solirubrobacterales; family Solirubrobacteraceae; genus JAOPZW01. Next base: position 2,129 of record DASTWP010000104.1, on the reverse strand, counting down.
AGCAGGTACGACCACGGGCTCCTGGTCCCGGCCGCGAACCACCGGGCGTGCGCCGCGCCGCAGCGGCGCATGCGCACGAAGCGCGCGCGCGCGCCGTCGAACGCCGAGCAGCGGCCCCGGTCGTTGCGCTCGAGGCGCAGCTGCACGAGGCGCAGCCCGGAGGCGTCGGGGTTGGCGATCCCGGTCAGCGTGCGCGGACCCTTGCCGCGGGCGAAGCGCTCCTGCTCGAGCACGCCCTTGATCTGCCCGAGCGCGGGCGTCGTGTCCTTCGTGCCGCAGAGGCCGTCGTGGCCGTTGGTGGCGCACACAGCCGCCGGCGCGGGCGTCGCGCCCGGCTGCCCGGCCGCGGTCGTGCCGCAGGTGCCGTCGCTGCCGTCGTGCACGCAGACGCTCTCGGTCGCGGAGCGCACGTCGCCGCTCTTCGCCGCCCGCAGCCCTGCGAGGCCGGTGTGACCGACCGTCACCGTCGCGGTGCCGTCGGCGCCGGTCGTGACCGCAGCGTCGCCGCCGCTGATGCTCGCCCCGGCGGCGGGCTGCCGCGTCGTCGTCGGGTTGAAGTTGGAGTCGTAGGTGGTGACGACCTCGGTCGCCGCGACGGTGAACGCCTGGCCCTTCTGCGCGCTCGCCGGGACGCTCAGCTCCAGCGGCGCCGGCGTCGCGCCGCTCTCGGAGGCGGCCGCGTAGAGGACGCTGTCGCCCGGCTGGAGCTCGACGTTGCAGGCGCCGTCGGCAGCGGGCACGTCGTCGAGGTAGACGGCCCAGTACTCACCGGAGCCGAACGTGTGGGTCTCCCCCATGATCCCGTCGACCACGTACTCGCCGAAGCTCGAGTCCCAGTGCGCGAGCCAGTTGCCATTGGTCGCGTCGTTGAGGGCGCCGCCGGCGCTGGTGCCCGAGCACGGGTGTGTCCCGTCGGGGTAGCTGGGGGTGGTGGAGGTCGTGAGCGCGGTGCGCGGGACGAGCGTCGCGCTGTCCCCCTCCACGCGCACGGTCACGTTCGCCGGGCCGGCGGCGAGCGCCGCCGGCGCGCAGCCGAGCGCGAGCAGGACGGCCAGAAGGCCGGTAAGTCGTCGATGGAGCATGGAGCCACCCCTTTCCGCGAGGGCGTATGACGGCTTGCGGTCGGAGGCAGGTCTCCTGGCTCCCGGGCCTACCTCCCCGCGCCTTCCCGGCGGCCGTCGGCCTCCGGTGGCTCCGCGCTCACGGCACGCAGCGGGTGGCGTCCCCGGTCACAGTGGCGGGTCCGCGCCGGATTTGCACCGGCTTCCCGAACCACCGACCCTGAACGCCGGGGATCCTACTCAGCGGTAGCGTCTGAGGCCCCATGACCGTCAACCTGACGCGCATCTACACCAAGCTCGGCGACGGCGGCGAGACGCATCTCGGCGACATGAGCCGTGTCCCCAAGACGCACCCGCGGATCGAGGCCTACGGCGCGGTCGACGAGCTCAACGCGCACATCGGCGTGACGCTGACCGTCGACGGGCTGCCCGCGCAGTACGCGCAGTGGCTGCGGCGCGTGCAGAACGACCTCTTCGACGTCGGCGCCGACCTGTCGGTCCCGCCGGGCGGCGAGCGGCGGCGGTTGCGGGTCGAGGCGGCGCAGGTCGAGTGGCTAGAGCACGCGTGCGACGAGGTCAACGCGACGCTCGAGCCGCTGAAGTCCTTCGTGCTGCCGGGCGGCACGCCCGCCGCGGCCCACCTGCACGTCTGCCGCACGGTCTGCCGCCGCGCCGAGCGCCGCGCGCTCGCCGTGCAGGACGGGAACCCCGAGGTCGTGCGGTACCTGAACCGTTTGTCCGACCTGCTGTTCATCCTCAGCCGCGGTGCCAATGCGGGCGAGGAGCCGCTGTGGGAGCCGGGCGCGTCGCAGACCGACGACGACGCGGCTAGCGGCTAGCGCGCGCCAGGGCGCCCGCGAGGCCGACAGCCGCGGCTGCGATCGCGGCGGCACCGGCGACGAACGTCGGGTGCGCGAGCGCGAAGGCGCGCGTCGCGTCGGGCCGTGCGGCCGCGAGCGCGACGGCGGCGGCGGCCGCCGCGGCGCCGACGACCAGCGGCGCGAGCGCGGGCACCGCGCCGCGCGCGGCGGGGTCGGGCCGCGGGCGCGACGGCCGCCGGCGCTCGAT
>DASTWP010000103.1:0-4255 GCA_035765835.1 Solirubrobacteraceae bacterium | reverse complement strand
CCCCATGACGCCAGCACCTTCTTGACCGTCGCCTCGTCGACGCCGAGGACCTGCTCGACGGGCTTGAGGTCCGGGGCCAGCGAGACGATCGCGCCGACGTTCAGGTCGCGGTTGGGCCAGCCGTCCAGGCGGTGGCCGATGCCCGGCGCGAAGGAGTTGTCGACCGTCGAGTGGCAGACCGCGCACGTGATGCCGACGGAGGTCAGCTGCGTGCCGGACCTGTTGAAGTTGCCCTTCACGCCGACGACCGCGTTGAGCTTCAGCAGCGCCATCGTCGTCGCCGGGTCGTTCAGGTTCACCTTCCCCTTCGCGATCGCCGTGCGCACGGCCTTCGGCAGCGCGGTCACGTCGACCTTCAGGCCCACGGCCAGCGCGGTCTTCGGCGAGACGCCGGGGCCCACGCCGCCGTGCTTGGCGCCCTCGATCGCCTTGTGCAGCTGGAGCGCGCCGCCCCAGAACTTCTCGTCGCCGAAGGTGTCGAAGCGGAAGACCTTCCGGCCCTGGGTGAAGAGCGCCTCCTGCGTGGGCTGGTGGCGCGCGCGGTGGTGCGAGGGCTTCGAGATCGCGGCGACGTTGAACAGCACGCCGCCGGCGAGCATCAGCGCTATCGCAGCCGGGATCGCACCCGCATAACGCTTCCAGGACCAGTGGGACATCGCGCTCTCCTCCAAGCTGGTTTGACACTAGTTCCTGTTGTTATTTACGATGCTACGTGCTAAATGGGGAGCATGTCAAGCAAGCGGAGGAGAAGGTTCGTCGTCGCGCTGACGGTCGCGGTCGTCCTCGCGGCGGCGCTCGTGTACACGAGCGTCAGCGCCTCGAGCGAGGCGATCACCCCCGGGCACCTGCTCGCCGCCGCGGTGCCCGGTCAGAGCTACCAGCTCACCGGACGCGTGCTCCCCGGGTACGTCCACCGCGGCGCGGACGAGCTGGACTTCCGCGTCGCCGACCGCGCCGGCGGCGGCGCCTCGGTGCCCGTGCGCTACAGCGGCGAGGTCCCCGATCCGTTCCGGGCGGGGCGCGAGGTGATCGTCACGGTGCGCCGCAGCGGCACGGGCTTCGTCGGCGAGCGCGACTCGCTCGTGACGAAGTGCCCGTCCAAGTTCCAGGACAAGCCGGCGTGATGCTGACGCTCGGCCGCGCGTGCCTGATCCTCGCGCTCGCGATCGCGCCGTTCGGCATCGGCGCCTCCCTCTACGGCGTGCGCGCGCGCCGCCCCGACTGGATCGCCGCCGGCCGCCGCAGCGTCTACGCGATCTTCGCCGTGACGAGCGTCGCGTTCGCGGTGCTCGAGACCGCCTTCCTGCGCTCGGACTTCTCCTTCAGCGTGGTCGCGAGCCACTCGAGCACGACGACGCCGCTCTTCTACCGCGCGACGGCGATGTGGTCCTCGCAGGAGGGCTCGCTGCTGCTGTGGGTGTGGCTGCTGTCCGGCTGGTCGAGCCTGATCCTCGCGCTCACGCGCCGGCGGCTGCGCGCCGTCGCGCCGTACGCGACGGCGGTGCTGCTCGGCGTCGGCGGCTTCTTCCTCGGCCTGAGCGTCTTCATGGCGAACCCGTTCAAGCTCCTGGACCCGAAGCCGGTCGAGGGCGTCGGGCTCGAGCCGCTGCTGCGGCACACGAGCATGATGATCCACCCCCCGATGCTCTACTCGGGGTACACGCTCTCGATCGTCCCGCTGGCGTTCGCGATCGGGGCGCTGTGGACCCGGCGGCTTGACGCCGACTGGCTGCGCGCGATGCGCCGCTTCGTCGGGCTCGCGTGGCTGTTCCTGGGCTTCGGGATCCTGCTCGGCGCCCACTGGTCGTGGACCGAGCTCGGCTGGGGCGGCTACTGGGCCTGGGACCCCGTCGAGAACGCCGCGCTGATGCCCTGGCTGACCTCGACGGCGCTGCTGCACTCGATGATGCTCCAGGAGCGGCGCGGGATGCTGAAGGTCTGGAACGTCTCGCTCGCGATCGGGACCGGCATCCTCGCGATCCTCGGCACGTTCCTCGTGCGCTCGGGGATCCTGCAGTCGATCCACGCCTTCGGCGCCTCGACGCTCGGGCGGCCGTTCCTGGTGTTCATCGCCGTGCTGCTGATCGGATCTGCCGCGCTCGTGATCACGCGCCTCGACGGCCTGCGCTCCGAGGCGAGCCTCGACTCGCTGCTCTCGCGCGAGGCGGTCTTCCTGCTCAACAACCTCGTGCTCGTCGGCATGTGCTTCGTGATCTTCTGGGGGACGTTCTTCCCGCTGATCTCCGAGGCTGCGGGCGGGCAGAAGCTCGCGGTCGGCCCGCCGTGGTTCGACCGCTACACGGTGCCGCTGGCGATCGTGCTCGTGCTGCTGTCGGGCATCGGGCCGGTGATCGCATGGCGCCGGGCGACCCTCGCAAACGCGCGGCGCAACCTGCTCGCGCCGCTGCTCGTGGCGGTGGCGGCGGCGGCGGTCCTGGCGGTCGTGCCGGGGGTCGCCACGAGGCCGAAGGCGCTCGCGCTCTTCGCGGCCGGGGCGTTCGTGTTCGCGGCGGTCGGCCAGGAGCTCTGGCGCGGCGTGCGCGCACGGCGCGCGATGACCGGCGCCTCCGCGCCGGCGGCGCTGGTCGCGCTCTTCGGCCGCAACCGCCACCGCTACGGCGGCTACCTCGTGCACGCGGGGATCGCGGTGCTGCTCGTCGGCGTCGCCGCCTCGAGCGCCTTCCAGCACCTGCACGACGTGCGCCTGGCGCCGGGCGGGAGCGCGCGCATCGGCGGCTACGACGTGCGCTACGTCGGTGCGACGAGCAACCTCACCAGCGAGCGGCTCGCGCTCGGCACGATCCTCGACGTCCGCAAGAACGGGCGCCACGTCGCCACGCTGCGCCCGACGCGCGACTACTACCCCACCCCCGGCTCGGGGTCCGGCGGGGCCATCAGCCGCTACTTCGACGGCGAGACCGAGAGCCAGATCGGCCTGCGCAGCGGCGCCGGCCACGACCTCTGGATCGCGGTGCAGCCCGACGTCGGCTCGATGCAGCCGATGGTCGCGGCGATCGACAAGCGCTTCCCGCACCCGGGCCCGCGCGAGGAGGCGCTGCTGCTCGCCGCGGTCGCCGCCCGCTACGAGATCAAGCCACCGCCCGCGGCGTTCCGGATGATCGTGGCGCCGCTCGTGACGTGGATCTGGTTCGGCGGGCTGATCGTGGTCGGCGGCGCCGCGATCGCGCTCTGGCCCTCCCCGGAGCAGGCGCGGCGGCGGGTCGCGGCGCTGTACGCGGGCCGGCTCGGTCGCGAGCTGCGCGGGGCGCAGGCGTGATCGCGCCGCTGGCCGTGATGGCGGTGCTGCTCGCGGCGGTGGCCATCATCGCCCCGCCGGGACTGCCGTGGCGGGCGCGCCGGCGTGCGGCCGACGCGCTCGACGACGGCGACCTGCCCGCACTCGAGGCCGAGAAGGAGGCCAAGTACCGCGAGATCCGCGACGCGGAGCTCGACTTCCGCACCGGCAAGCTCTCGCGCGAGGACCACCACGCGCTCGACCGGGCTCTGCGCGCCGAGGCGATCGAGCTGCTGCAACGGCTCGACGCGGCGAGGGAACGGGAGACCGCGTGAGACCCCACCGCGGGTCCCCCCACAACGGCGCCCCGAGCCCGGCTGTGCAGGCGCTGGGGAGCGCAACGCCGGCGACCGGCGCCGCCGCGCCGCGCCGCCGCCCCGTGCTGCTGCGCCCGCTGCCGCTGCTCGCGCTCGGCGGCGTCGCCGCGCTGCTGCTGCTGCTCGCCTACGGCGTGGTCGCGAGCCGTCCGACCCGCTCGCTCGACGACCAGCTCGCCGCCGGCAAGCACCCCGCGGCGCCGTCGCTGGCGCTGCCGCGCCTCGGCGCCCCGGGCCAGTCGTCGCTCGCCGCCTATCGCGGGCGGATCGTGGTCGTGAACTTCTGGGCCTCGTGGTGCGGGCCGTGCCGGACCGAGGCGCCGCTGCTCGAGCGCTGGCAGCGCCGGCTCGCCGCCGTCGACGGGACGGTGCTCGGCGTCGACGTGCTCGACGTGACCTCGGACGCGCGGTCGTTCATCCGCAAGCACGGCCTGAGCTATCCGATGCTGCGCGACGGCGGCGGCTCGGGAGCGCGGCGCTTCGGCGTCGCGGGCTATCCCGAGACGTTCGTGATCGACCGGCGCGGCCGCGTCGCCGCGCTGCGACGCGGCCCGGTCGACGACCAGTTCATGGTGCGCACGCTGGTGCCGCTCCTGAAGGGGCGCTCGTGAGGGCGCGGGCCGTGGTCGCGGTCGTGCTGGCG
>DASTWP010000102.1:0-5874 GCA_035765835.1 Solirubrobacteraceae bacterium | reverse complement strand
GACCGCACGCACGAGCGCGCCGATGCCCTTCTCGCCCGACAGCCGCGCGACCGTGACGAGGCGCAGCGGACCGCCCCCGTTCCGCGCCTGCCGCGGCGCCTGGGCGATCGGGAAGGCGCGGCTGAGCGCCGGGTAGAGGTCGTGCACGCGTGCTCCGTCCCCCGCGTAGCGGTGCACGAGCTCGCCGCCCGCCACGAACGCCGGGACGCCGGCGCGGATCCAGCGCCGGACCGGCCACTCCATCGCGCGCAGCGCCCAGAGGTAGGGCAGCGTCCGCAGGCGCCTGCCCATGATCCACGTCAGCGTGCGCTGCTTCTCGCCGCGCACGAGCAGGAACACGGGCCGGCGACGCAGCCGCGCGATGGTGACGAACAGCGTCCCCACGACGCTCGGCACCACCGCGCCGACGGCGTCCCAGCGCCCGATGTTGCGCAGCGCGGTGGCGGCGGCCGCCGGGACGATCCGGTGGAAGCTCGCCACGACCGCCGGCGCGCTGCTCCAGTGCGGGAGCCCGACCACGCGTACGCCGGCGGGTAGCTCGACCGGCCCGTAGCCCGCCCGCGGCGGGCCGTCGCGGCGCAGCGGCACGCACAGCGAGGTCTCGCGAGTGCGCGCGGCGAGCGCGAGGAAGAAGTCGAAGAGGTGGGGATAGCGGGACGTCAGCCGTCCGCCGGACGCGTCCATCGGCATGTTCAGGAAGAGACCGAGCGCCGGCAGACACTTCCCCCGCGGCGCCTGGGGGCCCTGACTAGGGTTGGCGCTCACCGGTGCGCCTGCTGTTCGTCACGCACTACTTCCATCCCGAGGTCGGGGCGCCCCAGACGCGGATCCTGGAGGCGGCGCGAGAGCTGCACGCGCGCGGGCACGAGGTGACGGTGCTGACGGGGATGCCGCACTACCCCGACGGGGTCGTGCCACGCGAGTACCGGCGCCGCCTGGTGCGGCGCGAGCAGCTCGACGGCATCGCCGTGCTGCGGACGGCGGGACTGCCGGCGCCCAACCGCGGCTTCGCGCGCCGCCTCCTCGACCACGCGTCCTACGCGGCGACCGCCGTGCCGGCCGGGCGGCTCGCCGGCGCCGTCGACGCGATCGTCGCGGAGACCCCGCCGCTGTTCACCGCCGCCGCCGGGGTGGCGATCGCCCGCGGCCGGCGGGCGCCGCTCGTGCTCAACGTGGCGGACCTGTGGCCGGAGTCCGCGGTCCAGCTCGGCGCTCTCGAGAACCGCCACGCGATCCGTGCGGCGGAGGCGATCGAGCGCTTCGCCTACCGCCACGCCGCAGCGATCACGGTGCCCACGGCGGGGATGCGGAGGATCCTCCTCGAGCGGGGGCAGCGAGCGGAGAAGGTCGTGCATCTGCCGAACGCCGTCGACACCGCGCGCTTCGCTGCGGAGCGGGCCACGCGCGACGGTGCGCCGCGCGTCGTCTACTGCGGGACCGTCGGGATGGCGCAGGGGGTCGGGACGCTCATCGAGGCCGTCCGCTCGCTGGGCCGCCGCGGGCGCGAGCTCGAGCTGGTGATCGCGGGCGACGGCGCTGAGCGGGCCGCGCTCGAGGAGCAGGCGCGCGCCGCCGGCGACGGCCGGGTCCGCTTCGCCGGGCGCGTTCCGCGCGAGCGCGTCCCGGAGCTGCTCGCGGACTCGGACGTCGCGGTCCTGAGCCTGCGCGACGTGCCGCTGTTCGACGATGCCGTGCCGACGAAGATGCTCGAGTACATGGCGGCCGGCCTCCCGGTGGTCGCCGCGGCCGCCGGGCAGGTGGCGCAGGTGCTCGGCGAGGCGCAGGCGGGCGTCGCATGCCGCCCGGAGGATCCGGAGGCGCTCGCGGCGGCGCTCGACAGCGTCGCGTTCGAGCCGCGGCTGCGGGAGCGGATGGGCGCCAACGGCCGGGCGTACGCCGAGCGGCACCTCAGCCGCCGCGCGTTCGTCGACCGCCTCGAAGAGGTGATCGAGCGTGCGGTCGCCGAGCGCGAGCCCGAGCGGGTGCGCGCCGTCTACGGCGCGTACGACGCCAGCCCGGCCAAGCGCGCCGCCTGGAGCCGCGAGAACCCTGGCAACCAACGGATCGCTGCGGACCTCCACGACGCGATCGAGGCGCGGCTGCGCCGCCTCGGCGCGCACCCCGCCGACGGCCACCGGCTGCTCGACGTCGGCTGCGGCCATGGCGACCTGCTCGCGTGGCTGCATGCGCGCGGTGCGCCCGCCGAGCGCCTGCACGGGGTCGACCTGGTCGACGAGCGCCTGGCGGCTGCGCGGCGCGCGCTGCCGGCGGCGGCGATCGTCCAGGCCGACGCGCGTGCGCTGCCGTTCGGCGCGGGGACGATGGACGCCGTGGTGCTCTCCACCGTCCTGAGCTCCGTGCTCGCGCCGCGCGATCGCGCCGCGATCGCCGCCGAGGCGCTGCGCGTCCTGCGGCCCGGCGGCGTCGCGCTCGTCTACGACGCCCGGCTGCCGAACCCCGCCAACGCGCGCGTGCGGGCGATCGGCCGGCGCGAGCTGCGGCGGCTGTTCCCCGGCTGCGAGATCTCCGCCTGCTCGCTGACGCTGCTGCCGCCGCTCGCGAGGCATCTCGGCGCCGCGACCGGGACCGCCTATCCGGCGCTGGCCCGCGTTGCCCCCCTGCGCAGCCATCTGCTCGCCGCCGTGCGTCAGCGGTAGGAGTAGTCGCGCAGGTCGTGCTGGTCGACGCCGACCAGCACGAACCCGCTCGGCTGGATGCCGTGTCGCTCGGCGAACTCGCCGAGCTCCGCCAGCTGCGCCATCTTCGTCCGCCCCACGCGCACGACGAACACGACGTGGTCGACGACGCGAGCGAGCGGCAGCACGTCCGCGACGATGTTCAGCGGCGGCGCGTCGATGACGATCCAGTCGTGCGTGTCCTCGAGACGCTCGAGCAGGCCGGCGGCGTCCGGCACGGCGAGCAGGCCGTCCGCGTCCGCCCGGCCGGCCAGCACGTCGAGGTGCGGCCCGTACTGCCGTGCGCGGACCATCGCGTCCGCCGGCTGCACCTCGCCCGCGAGCACCGACTGGAGGTGGTGCTCGGGCTCGAGGCCCAGTGCCCGCGCGATCGTCGGCCGGCGATGGTCGGCGTCGATCAGCGCGACGCGCTGCCCGGTCGACGCGAGCGACGCCGCCAGGTTGATCGCCGTCGTGGTCTTGCCCTCGGCCACCGAGGGCCCGGTGACGAGGACGGAGCGGGCGCCGTGGGACCCGTTGCCGGAGACCGACAGCGCCGTCCGCAGCGCCCCGTAGCCCTCGAGCGCCGCAGGCCCGAGGCCGACGCGCAGCAGCGGGCGCTCGCCCCTACGGCCGATGCCGCGCTGGCGCGGGATGCGCGTCAGGACCGGCAGCAGGTACTCCTCGCGCAGCTGCTCCTCCCGCCGCAGGCGCGGGTCGAGCAGCTGGAGCGCGAGCGCGCCGCCGATGCCCAGGATCAGCCCGGCGATCACGCCAGCCGCGACGCTCAGGCGCTTGCGCGGCGAGGCGGGCGACGTCGGCAGCTGCGCGAGCGTCTCCACCCGCATCGTCGGGTCGCTTCCCTGCCGCAGCGTCTGGAGCTCGGTGATCTGCGCGCCGAGCGAGTCCGGGCCCGTCTGCTGCGCCCGCGGAAGCGTCTTCGCCTGGGCCTTCAGGCGCGGGATCAGGGCATCGAGCTGCGCGTGCAGCTGGGCCGTCCGCTCGGCGACCGCGGCGCCGGCGAATGCGCTCGCCAGGTGCTGCGCGCCGCGGGCCGAGGATGCGCTGGCGGTGATGGTGACGATGTCGCTCTGGGCGACCGGGTCGGCCCGCACCTTCGCGAGCAGGTCGCTGCTCGTCTCACCCAGCTCGAGCGCGGCGTTGACGCGCGCGGCGACGGCGGGCGTGGTGACCAGCTGCGCCGCGGTCTCGACGTCACGCGTCGGGTCCGGCGACTGGCGGATCAGCCCGAGCGTGGAGAGCGCCGGGTCCGTCGAGGGCACCGGCGTGATCAGGAGGTTCGACTGCGCGCGGTAGACCTTGGCGGCGGTGCTGACGTAGACGAGGGAGGCGGCGGTGCAGAGCAGCACGCACAGCACCACCACCCACCAGCGCTCCAGCAGCGTCGCGAGCACCCGGCGCAGACCGTTGTCCTCGTCCTTGGGACGGAACCAGCTCCGGGAGCTCTGCGCAGACACTCAGCCTCCCGCCGCCCGCGCCTGCGATCGGCGCGTTGCGCCCGGTCGGAGCCGTCCGCTCGTCCACTTGCCGATCATCCGCAGCGGCACGGAACGGCCCCCCATGGCCTCCCGCGCCGCGGCTACCGTAACACGCGCGCGCGAGCCCGCGCCAGGGCCGGTGTACGACGACCGCGACGCCGTCCGGACCGGCTCTCGTACAGGCCCTCGACGCGCGCGACCATCGTCTCGAACGCGTAGCGCTCCCGGCACAGCCGGCGGTTGAGGGCGCCCATCGCGGCGGCGCGCACGGGGTCGCGAAGGACCTCGCCGATGGCGGCGGCGAGCGCGTGCGGGTCGTCGGGATCGACGAGCAGCGCGCCGCCGCCGGCGAGCAGCTCGGGGTTCCCGCCGACGCGCGTGGCGACGACCGGCTTGCCCGCCTGCATGTACTCGAGCACCGACAGCGAGCTGCCCTCCCAGCGCGAGGAGCACACCGCGACGTCGGCCGCGGCGAGGCAGTCCGCGACGTCGCGCCGCGAGCCGAGGATCGCGACCGCGTCCTCGAGGCCGAGCGACGCGACGAGGTCGCGTAGCGCGATCACGTCCGGGCCGGGGCCGTAGCCCAGGATCAGGAGGCGCAGCTGCGGGAGCGCGCGCCGCAGCTCGGCAGCGGCGCGGACGAGGACGTCGAACCCCTTGACCGGCCGCAGGCCGCCGACGCTGACCGCGACCGGGGCGGCCGCGGGGATGCCGAGCTCGGCCCGCACGTCCGTGCCGGCGGTGCGCGACGGCGGGATGGCGTTGGGCACGTGCACGACGCGATCGCGCGGCAGCCGCTCCTCCGCGACCAGGCGCCGCCGGTCGACGTCCGAGACGGCGATGACGACGTCGGCGAGCCGCCCGACCACCCAGCGGGTGAGCAGGCGCCGCAGCCGCCCCTCGTCGGGCGGGAACGAGTGCTCGTGCGCCACCACGACGGGGACGCGCCACAGCCGGCCGATGACCGCCGCCGCGACGTTCGGGCCGAACTTGTGCGCGTGCAGGACCACGTCGCGGCCGCGCAGCTCGCGCACGAGCTCGCGCCAGTCCCAGAGCGCCCAGCGCCGCCTGCGGGGCAGCCCGACGAAGCGCACCTCCGCCGCGCGCAGGGCGCGCAACGTCGCCACGACCGTCGGCTTCGCGACCTCGTCGAGCGTGAACCGAGAGGCGCACAGCACGCTCTCGCGCCCGCGGCCGGCCAATCCCAGCGCCAGCTCGAGGGCGATGCGCTCGGCCCCTCCGCGATGGCCGCCGAGATGGTCGACGAGCGTCACCACGCGCGGCCGGGGTGCCACGCGTGCCGCCCCGCGCACCGGGCGGGCCGGCCGCCGCGCCGCGAGCTCGTAATGCTCCATCAGCGACGCGGCCCATGCCGTCAGGTCGAGGCGCTCACGGATCCGCGCGCATGCCGCCGCGGCGTCGGCGGCCGCGACCTGTGAAGGGCGGTCGAGCTGCGCCGCGATCGCGCCGGCGAGCACCGCTGGATCCGGATCGACCAGCCTGCAGGCGGACAGCCCTCCGCCGATCAGCGCGTGGCCGGGAAGGTCGGAGGCCACGACGGACGTCCCGCAGGCCAGCGCCTCGGCGACGGAGTACGGCATGCCCTCCTCCCCGCTCGCGCTCACGAAGACGTCGGCCGCCGCGTAGAGGCTGCGAACGTCCTCGGAAGGCTCGAGGACCCGCACGATCCCGGCGAGCCC
>DASTWP010000101.1:0-2173 GCA_035765835.1 Solirubrobacteraceae bacterium | reverse complement strand
CAGGAGCGCCTGCGCGCGCTCGGCGTCGAGCAGCACACCGAGCGCACGCGCGACGTCGCCCACGCGCGCGAGCTCGCGCGCGCCGCGCTCGCCGCGGACGAGATCCCGGTGACGCTCTCCGGGGACGGCCTCGTCGGCGCGGTGGCCCACGCGCTGCGCGAGATCCCCGGCGCCACGATGGGCGTCCTGCCCGGCGGCCGCGGCAACGACTTCGCGCGCGTGACCGGCATCCCGCTCGATCCCGAAGCCGCGTGCGAGGTGATCGCGCACGGCGTGCCGAAGCCGGTGGACGTCGGCGACGTCGACGGCCGCACGTTCATCGGGATCGCGAGCGTGGGGTTCGACTCCGACGCGAACCGGATCGCCAACGAGGCGCCGGCGCGGCTCGGCCAGCTCGTGTACGTCTACGGGGCGCTGCGCGCGCTCGCGGCATGGAGGCCGGCCGGGTTCGCGATCGAGGTCGACGGGGAGCGGCGCGAGTTCAGCGGCTGGTCGGTCGGCGCGTGCAACTCGAAGGCCTACGGTGGAGGGATGTTCGCCGCCCCTGACGCCCGCCTTGACGACGGCGCGCTGGACGTCGTCATCTGCCGGCGCACGTCGAAGGCCCGCTTCCTCGGGCAGGTGCTGCCGCGCATCTTCAAGGGCACGCACGTCGAGCTGCCGTTCATCGACGTGCTGCGCGGCGCCGAGGTGCGGATCGCCGCCGACCGGCCGTTCACCGTCTACGCCGACGGCGATCCGATCGGCGAGCTGCCCGTGGTCGTGCGCGCGATACCCGCGGCCCTGAACGTCCTGCTGCCGGCGTGAGGCCCCACCGCGGGTCCCCCCACGACGACGTGACGCGCCCTGCACGACAGCCGCTGGGGAGCGCTGCGCTGGGGCTGAAGGTGGGCGCGGCGCGCGCGGCGGGCGCGCTCTCGCGCCTGGCGGGCCGCGGCGGCACGAGCCTGCCGGGCAAGGTGCTCCTGCGCCTGGAGCCGGGCGCGATCGGCGAGCTCTCGGCGCGGCTGCCCGGCGGCAGCGCGGTGATCTCCGCGACGAACGGGAAGACGACCACGGCCGCGCTCGCCGCCTCGATCCTCGAGCGCGCCGGGCACACGCTCGTGCACAACCGCGCGGGCGCGAACATGGCCGGCGGGATCGCGGCGGCGCTGATCGGCGAGCAGGGCGACACCGGCCTCTTCGAGGTCGACGAGCTCTGGCTCGACCGCGTCGTCCCCCAGGCGCGCCCGCGCGCGCTGGTGCTCTCGAACCTGTTCCGGGACCAGCTCGACCGCTACGGGGAGCTCGAGACGATCGCCGAGCGCTGGCAGGCGGTGGCAGAGTCGCTCGACGGGCGGCTCGTCCTGAACGCCGACGACCCGCTCGTCGCGGACCTCGGCCGGCATCGACAGGACGCCGTCTACTTCGGCGTCGAGGATCGCGGGGTCGCCCTCGCGGAGATGCAGCACGCCTCCGACGCCAAGCACTGCCGGCGCTGCGGCGCGCCGTACGTCTACGACGCGCACTACATGGGCCATCTCGGGGTCTACCACTGCGATCGCTGCGGCGCGCGCCGCCCGCCGCCGGCGGTCACGGCCACGGACGTGCGCTTCGACGGCGTCGCGGGGACCGCGTTCACGCTCGGCCTCGGCGGGGAGCAGCGCCGCGTGGCGCTCCCCCTCCCCGGCCTCTACAACGTCTACAACGCGCTGGCCGCGGCATCGCTCGCGCAGGCGTTCGGGATCGGCCTCGGCGGCGTGGTCGCGGGCCTCGAGGCGGCGCAGGCCGCGTTCGGGCGCGCCGAGACGGTGCGCATCGGCGACCGCGAGCTGTCGATACTGCTCGTCAAGAACCCCGCCGGCGCCAACGAGGTCCTGCGCACGCTCGCGCTCGAGCAGGGCGAGCACGACCTGCTGGCGGTGCTCAACGACAACATCGCCGACGGGCGCGACGTCAGCTGGGTGTGGGACGCGGACTTCGAGCTGCTGGCGGGCTCCGTGCGGCGCGTGACGTGCAGCGGCACGCGCGCCGCCGAGATGGCGCTGCGGCTGAAGTACGCCGGCGTCCCCGCCGAGCGGATCGCGATCGACGGCGACGTCGAGCAGGCTCTCGATGCCGCGCTGCCCGCAGCGGGCGGCCGCCTGTTCGCCCTGCCGACCTACACCGCGATGCTCGAGCTGCGCGCGATCCT
>DASTWP010000100.1:0-14585 GCA_035765835.1 Solirubrobacteraceae bacterium | reverse complement strand
CCGCGCCGACGTTGATCGCCTCGACCTGGTCGAGCCCGAGCATCGCGCGCAGGCCGCTGAAGATCTCCGCGTCGGCCTTCGCGACCTGTTCGGCGAGCTCCTGCGGGACCTCCTCACCGCGCTGCTCGAGGCGCACCTTCTCGAGCGCCGCGTCGAGCGCGCCCTCGACCTTCGCGCGCTGCTCCTCCGGCTGCGAGGCGAGCATCGTCTCGAGACCGGCCTTGAGCTTCTCCCAGATCCGCGGCACGGCGAAGAACCAGGAGGGATGCACCTCGGGCAGGTAGCTGAGGACCTCGCGCGGGTTGTGGCAGCAGGTGATCTGCAGGCCGTAGACGATCGGGATGTAGTGGTGCGCGTTGCGCTCGGCGACGTGGGCACTCGGCAGCCACGAGATCACGCGGCCGTCGGGCGGCAGCCGGATCAGCTCGTCGAGCCCCTCGCACGCGGCGAGCAGGTTGCGGTGGCTGAGCTGCACGCCCTTCGGCGGCCCGGTCGTGCCGGAGGTGTAGATCAGCGTCAGGACGCTGTCGGGCCCGAGGCGCGCGCCGGAGGCCTCGGCATCGAAGTCCGGGTTCGAGCCCTCGACCTCGTCGAGGCGCAGGCAGCCCGCCGGCGCCTCGCCCTCGACGAGGATCACGTGCTCGAGGTCCGGCAGCTCCTCGCGCGCCTCCAGCACCGCGCCGAGGTGCTGCTGCTCGGTGATGACGGTCCGCGCGCCGGCGTCGCCGACGACGAACGCGATCTGGTTGGGCGCGTAGGTCTGGTAGATCGAGAACGGCGTCCCGCCGGCCATCATGACCGCGAGGTCGGCGAGGTGGAACTCGGGCCGGTTGCCGAGCATGAGCGCGACGCTCTCCCCGGCGCCGACGCCGAGCTTCGCCAGACCGCCGGCGAGCGCGTCGACGCGGCTCTGGAGCTCGCCCCACGTCCATGCGACCTCGTCGCCACGCGTGCGGATCGCGACCGCGTCGGGCCGCTCCGCGACGGTCGCGCGGAACGCCTCCGCGATCGTGGCCGCCTGGACGCGGCGCCTCGGCTCGGTGCTGCTCGCCATCTCCACCCCTCCCTCGTGCTGGGAGTCCCGAACGCTACCTCACGCCGAAGCCCGCGCCGCGCAGTCGCCCGATGTCGTTCGAGAGGCCAACGGCGAAGATGAATATCACGAGGAAGAAGCCGACCGCGCTCGCGCGCTCGATCACCGTGTAGGGGATCGGGCGGCGGCGGATCTTCTCCGCGAGCGCCCAGAAGATGTGGCCCCCGTCGAGCGGCAGGAACGGGAACAGGTTCACGATCGCCAGCGAGAGCGAGATGATCGCCAGCACGTTCAGCGCCTGCGTGGTGTCGAAGGCGAAGGACTGCTGCGTGAACTCGTAGGAGCCGACGACGCCGGAGACCTGCTTGCGCGCCTGCGAGCTGTAGAAGAGCTTGCCGATCGCGCTGACGGTCGTGGTGGTCACCGCCCACATGCGGTCGCCGCTGTGGCCCGCGGCGCGCAGCGGGCCCGCCGGGCGGTAGTCGACGCCGCCGAACGTGACCCCGAGGCGCATCTTCTTGTGCGCCGCGTCGTAGCGCGGGGTGATCGCGACCGTCAGGCGGCGGCCGTCGCGCAGGACCGTGACGCTCGCCGGGGTCGCGGCGCGGCAGCCGGGCGTGAGCCGGCCGGCGCAGCGATGGGCGGCGATCGCGCGGGCCAGCGCCGGCTCGCCGCCGTCGCGTCCGTCGACCGCCACGACGCGGTCGCCGGGCTTCAGCACGCCCGCCGCCGCAGAGCCGCGATCGACCGAGAAGAGCTTGGTGGGCACCGACTGCGGGATCCCGTTCGCCAGGAAGATCGCGAACAGGATCACGAACGCGATCACGACGTTCATCGCGGGGCCCGCCGCGATCACGACGATCCGCTTCCACACCGGCTGGTTCAGGTAGGCGCGCGGCGCCACCTCCGGCGAGAGCTCCTCGTGCGGGCTCATCCCGCTGATCTTCACGTAGCCCCCGAGCGGGATCGCCCCGATCGCGTACTCGGTCTCGCCGCGCTTGCGCCGCAGCAGCAGCGGCGGGAAGAACAGCGAGAAGCGCTCGACGCGCATGCCGACGGCCTTCGCCGCGGCAAAGTGCCCGAACTCGTGCAGGACGATCAGCGCGGCGAAGCCGGCGAACGCGAGGAGGTAGCTCACGCCCCCAGTGTGGCAAGAGCGCGCCGGCCACCGGATCGACGGCGGGCGCCGCGGTGGGCGAACCGACGTAAAACGTTCTTCACACGTCGCTCCAGCAACGGCAGAAGAACGTTTCAGGCCTCGGGGGCGCCTCGCATCGGCCGCTGCGCGCGCGCGGCGACCAGCTCTGCGGCCAGCGCGCGCGCCTCGCGGTCGGCCTCGTAGAGCGACTCGAAGGCGCGGACGGGCTGCGGCGGGAGGCTCTCCAGCGCGGCCTCGATCACCGCGGGGATCCCGAGGAAGTCCAGGCGGCCGTCGAGGAACGCGTGCACCGCGACCTCGTTGGCGGCGTTCAGGACGCACGGCGCCGTCCCGCCCGCCCGCGCCGCCTCGCGCGCCAGGCGCAGGCACGGGAACGCCTCCTCGTCGACCCGCTCGAACGTGAGCGCGCCGATCTCGGCGAGGTCGAGCGCCTTCACGGGCACGTCGGCCCGGGCCGGGTGGTGCAGCGCGTAGGAGATCGGCACGCGCATGTCGGGGTGGCCGAGGTGCGCGAGTGCGGCCCCGTCGCAGAGCAGCACGTAGGAGTGCACCAGCGACTGCGGGTGCACGACGACGTCGATGCGCTCGTACGGCACGCCGAAGAGGTGGTGCGCCTCGATCACCTCGAGGCCCTTGTTCATCAGCGTCGCGGAGTCGATCGTGATCTTGCCGCCCATCGCCCACGTCGGGTGGCGCAGCGCCTGCTCGACCGTCACGTCTGCGAGCTCCTGGCGCGTGCGCCCGCGGAAGGGCCCGCCGCTGGCGGTCAGCACGAGCCGCTCGACCGTCCCCGGCGGCTCGCCGGCTATGAGCTGGTGCAGCGCCGAGTGCTCGGAGTCGACCGGCAGGATCTGCGCATCCGTCGCTTCCGCGAGCGCCATCACGAGCTCGCCGCCGACGACGAGCGACTCCTTGTTGGCGAGCGCGAGGTCGATCCCCTCCCCCAGCGTCGCGACCGTCGGCCCTAGGCCCGCCGACCCGACCAGGGCGTTCAGCACGAGGTCCGCGCCGGACTCGATCACGAGCCGCACGAGTCCCTCGGCGCCGGAGAGGACCTCGCCCTCGGACCAGGCCGCCGCCGCGCGCGCCCCCGCCTCCGCGTCGGCGATCGCCACGCGCCGCACGCCGAACTCGCGCGCCTGGTCGAGCAGGGGCTCCCACGAGCGCTCGGCGCTCAGGCCGACGACCTCGAGCTCACCCTCGCTGCGGGCCACCACGTCGAGCGCCTGCGTGCCGATCGACCCGGTCGAGCCCAGCAGGAGGAGGCGCTTCACAGCATCGCCTCCCAGACGTAGTAGCCGACGACGGCGGTGAACATCACCGCGTCGAGACGGTCGAGCGCGCCGCCGTGGGCCCCGAACAGCCGCCCCGTGTCCTTCGTCCCGGCGCCGCGCTTCAGGTAGGACTCGAAGAGATCGCCCGCGGGCGCCGCGAGCGCCACCGCCAGCCCGAGCAGCAGCGCGTGCCCGTTGGTGAGCCAGTCTTGGTAGAGCCCTGCGAAGAACACCGCCAGGATCGCCGTGATCATGCCGATCACGAGGCCCTCGATCGTCTTGTTCGGCGAGATCTGTGGCGCCAGGCGCCGCGTGCCGAACGAGCGCCCGCCGAGATACGCACCGGAGTCCCCGATGAACGTGCCGACGAGGACGTCGATCACGATCGCGTCGCCGTGGCGCAGATCACGCAGCATCACCGCGTGCGCCAGCGCCAGCCCGATCCACAACAGCCCGAGCATCGTCAGCGAGATGCCGGGCGCGCCGCCCGGGTGCCGCTGCACGGTGCACAGCCAGAACGCCAGCGGGACGCACGCGACGAACACGAGCAGCACGACGCGCGGGCCGCCGAAGTGCGCGGCGAGCAGCAACCCGATCAGCCCCGCGAAGCCCGCCAGCCGGGACGGGTTGGCGCGCTCGTACATCACGAACAGCTCGTGCAGGCAGACGAGCCCGAGCGCGATCAGCCCGAGCATGAAGACGACGCCGCCGGCGGCCACGATCGCGATCGCGAAGGCGATCGCGGGGAGCGCGGCGACGATCCGCGCGCCGAGGTCCGAGCCCGAGTTGCGACGCCGCGCGCGCTTGGCCCGCCGCTCGCCCGGGGTCGCGCGCCGCGAGGCCATCAGCGCCCCCCGAAGCGCCGGCCGCGGCGGCCGTACTCGGCGAGCGCGCGCTCGAACGCCGCGCGGTCGAAGTCCGGCCACAGCTCCGGCGCGAACACGAGCTCGGAGTAGGCCGACTGCCACAGCAGGTAGTTCGACATCCGCTGCTCGCCGCTCGTGCGGATGATCAGGTCCGGGTCGTGCATCTCCGGCGCGTACAGCAGCGCCCGGAAGGCCTCCTCGCCCCCGCCGGAGTAGTGCTCGGCGGCGTCGAGGATCTCGTTGCGGCCGCCGTAGTCGAAGGCGACGAACAGCGTGATCCGCGCGCCGCCCGCGGTCTCCGCCTCCGCCCACTCCATCTGCGAGGCCAGCTCGCGCGAGACGCGGTCGCGCCTGCCGATGAACCGCATCCGCACGCCCTCGTCGCGCAGCTCCGGCGTCTCCTCGCGGATGCGCCGCGAGAACATCGCCATCAGCGCGGCGACCTCCTCGATCGGCCGCGACCAGTTCTCGGTTGAGAACGAGTAGACGGTCAGCTCGCGGATCCCGAGGTCGGCGGCGTCTCGCAGGCGCGCCTTGACGACGTCGGCGCCCGCGTCGTGGCCTTCGATCACCGGCAGCCCGCGCGCCTGCGCCCAGCGCCCGTTGCCGTCGGTGATGATGGCGACGTACCGCGCTCCGTGGCCCGCGGCCTCGCCGTCGCTAGGTGGTTGGTTCTGTGGCCGCACGTGCGTGGGGCCGTGTCATCGTGGATGCTGAGCCAACCACCTACTCAGACCTCGAGGATCTCGGCTTCCTTGGCCTTCAGCACGGCGTCGAGATCGGCGATCCGCGCGTCGGTGAGCTTCTGCAGCTCGACCTCGGCCCGGTGCTCGTCGTCGGCGCCGGCCTCGCCCGCGTCGCGCAGCTCGCGCAGGTCGTGCATGACGTCACGGCGGATGTTGCGGATCGCGACACGCCCCTCCTCGGCGATGTGGCGCACGACCTTCACGAGCTCCTTGCGGCGCTCCTCGTTGAGCTCCGGGATGCTCATCCGGATCAGCTTGCCGTCGTTGCTCGGCGTGAGGCCGACGTCGGACTCCATGATCGCCTTCTCGATCGCCTTGATCGAGCTCTGGTCGTAGGGCTGGAGCGTCAGCAGGCGCGCCTCGGGCGCGGAGATCGTCGCGAGCTGCTTCAGCGGCGTCGGCGCGCCGTAGTAGTCGACGACGATGCGGTCGAGCAGCGCGGGGCTCGCGCGGCCGGTCCGCACGGATCCGAACTCGTGCCGCGTCGACTCCACGGACTTCGCCATGCGCTCGCCGGCATCGGCGAGCAGCTCGTTCGTCATCTCGCTCATGTCGCCACCAGCGTCCCCACGCGCTCGCCGCACACTATCCGGTCGATGTTGCGCTCGTCGTCCATGTCGAAGACGTGGATCGGGATGGCGTTCTCCATGCAGAGCGTCAGCGCGGTGAGGTCCATCACGCGCAGGCGCCGCTCGAGCGCCTCCATGTGCGTGATCCTCTCGATGAACGTGGCGGTCGGGTCCGTGCGCGGATCGCCGGTGTAGACCCCGTCGACGCCGTTCTTGCCCATCAGGATCGCCTCGGCGTGGATCTCGGTGGCCCGCAGCGCCGCCGCCGTGTCCGAGGTGAAGAACGGGTTGCCGGTGCCGGCGGCGAAGATCACGACGCGGCCCTTCTCGAGGTGGCGCATCGCGCGGCGGCGGATGTAGGGCTCGGCGACCTCGGCGATGTGCAGCGCCGACTGCACGCGGGTGTGCACGCCGCGCTTCTCGAGAGCGTCCTGGAGCTGCAGCGCGTTCAGCACGATCGCGAGCATCCCCATGTAGTCGGCGGTGGCGCGGTCCATCCCCTCCGCCGCGCCGGCGATGCCGCGGTAGATGTTGCCCGCGCCGAGCACGATCGCGATCTCGACGCCGCGGTCGTGCACGACCTTGACCTGCTCGGCGACCGCCGCCAGCCGCCCGGGGTCGGTGCCGTAGTCGAGGGAGCCCATCAGGGACTCCCCCGACAGCTTCAGCAGGACCCGCTTGAACGCCGGGGTCACTCCCCGACCGCGAAGCGCGTGAAGCGGCGGATGACGACGTTCTCGCCGGTGGTGGCGGAGAGCTCGCCGCGGATCTGCTCGATCGTCTTGCCCTCGTGCTTGTCGCCGTTGACGTGCTCCTGGCGCAGCAGCACGACCTCGTCGAGCCACTTGTTGAGCATCCCCTCGACGATGCGCGGGCGGACCTGCTCGGGCTTGTCGGCCGCCTGCTGCTCGAACACGCGGGACTCGGCCTGCCTGGACTCCTCGGGCACGTCGTCGTCGCTGACCCACTTGATGGTGGGCACGGCCGCGACGTGCAGCGCGACGTCCTTCGCGAACGCGATGAAGTCCTCGTTGCGCGCGACGAAGTCCGTGTTGCAGTCGACCTCGACGAGCACGCCGACCTTGCCGGTGGAGTGGATGTAGGACTGCACCGTGCCCTCGGCGGCCTCGCGGTCGGCGAGCTTGCCGAGCTTGTTGCCCATCTTCACGCGCAGGACCTCGACGGCCTTCTCCATGTCGCCGCCGGCCTCCTGCAGGGCCGCCTTGCAGTCCATCATCCCCGCGCCGGTCTGCTGGCGCAGTGCCTTCACCTCCTGGGCGGAGGGCTGGTAGTCCGTCATGCGTTCTGTTCCTGGGTCTCTGGGGCGGCCTCGGTCTGCGCCTCGGCGTCGGCGGTGGTGGTGTGGTCCTCGGCGGCCACCTCGCTCTGCGGCGGGGAGGCGGGGTCGGGCGTCGGGTCCATCGCGGGCGGCGCCGGACGCGCGACGTTCTCCTGCACCTCGTCGGTGGCCGCCTCCGGCGTGACGGCCGCGTCGGTCGTCGGCTGCGGGCGCCCGAGGTCCTCGACGGCTTTCGCGACCTCGGCCTCGGCCTCGGCGCGGTCGCCCCCGCCCTCGGACTGCGTCAGCGCCTCGCGCGCGGCGTGCTCGGCGGCCTCGCGGCGGGCCTGCTCCTCCGCCTCGCGGCGCGCACGCTCCTCGGCCTCGCGGCGCTGGCGCTCCTCCTCCTCGTAGCGGCGCTGCTCCTCCTGCTGGCGGAAGTACTGGTTGCCCTCGGCGACGACGTCGCCGATCGCGCGCGCGATGACCGCGCAGGACTTGATCGCGTCGTCGTTGCCCGGCACGACGAAGTCGATGCCGTCCGGGTCGCAGTTGGTGTCGACCAGGCCGATGATCGGGATCCGCAGGCGCTGCGCCTCGCGGACGGCGATCGCCTCGGTCTTGAGGTCGATCACGAAGACGGCGTCCGGCGCGCGCGTCATGTACTTCACGCCGCCGAGGTTCGCCTGGAGCTTCCCGAGGTCCGCCAGCGCGGTCATGCGCTCGCGCGTGGGCAGCAGCTCGAGCTGGCCCTCGTTCTGGTAGCGCTCGAGGTCGTGCAGGCGCTTGATGCGCTGGCTGATCGTCTGGAAGTTCGTCAGCAGGCCGCCGAGCCAGCGGTGGTTGACGTAGGGCATGCCGGCGCTCTCGGCCGCGTCCTTCACGGCGTCGCGGGCCTGCTTCTTCGTGCCGACGAAGAGCACGGTGCCGCCGCGGTGCGCGACGGTCGCGGCGAACTCCTGCGCCTGCGCCAGGAGGCGCTGCGTCTGGAGGAGGTCGATGATGTAGATCCCGCCGCGCTCGCCGTGGATGAAGCGGCGCATCTTGGGGTTCCAGCGGCGCGTCTGGTGGCCGAAGTGGACTCCGGCCTCCAGCAGCTCCCTGATGCCGGTCTCGGCCATGGTGCTGCTCCCTTGGTGTCGTTGGTGGGTGCTGCAACCCGCTCGGCGCGATGGCGGACCCGGGCTCTGGATGGCCCGGGCAGGGCCGCCTCGCTCCTGCTGAGCGGGGTCGAATGACTGGTCGGGGCGATTGTACGCAAGTCTTACGTCGCCCCAACGTTCGGTGTATTGCGGACCGGCCTCCCTTCCCCTACCTCCGGTGGTTCGGTTCGTGCCTCAACCCGGCGGCGGGGCGATCCGGGACGGTCGCCCCGCCGCCTCCTCCTGTGGGGCGGCGATGGGGCGATGGCGCTCCCAGCCCAGGATCGTGACCGCGCCCGCGATCGCGCCGGCCCAGTCGAGCGCGAGCTGGCGGCTGAGGCGGTCCCAGCTGACGGGGAAGTGGGCCCCGAACGCATGGTTCGCGACCCAGACGTACAGCTCGTAGTAGATCCCGACGCAGTAGCCGAGGCACATCACCGCCAGGAAGACGGCGACGTTGCGGTGCACGCGGCGTTCGCGCTCGAACGCGGGCAGCACGCGCAGGTCGACCAGCAGCAGGTAGAGGAGCGGGCCCGCCGCCAGCGAGACGGCGAAGAACGTCCAGTCCTGATAGCCGGGAACGTGGCCGAAGGCGCCCGCGAAGTCGCCCCAGGCCGTGAAGCCGAGTGCGCAGACCCAGAGCAGGTCGAAGAAGCGGTGCGAGCCGATGACGCGTCCCGGCAGCGAGGCGAGGAACGTCACCGCGAAGCGCGCACCGTCCTCCCACGTCCCGCCCAGCGCGGCCGCGGGGATCCCGGCCAGGAAGGAGAGGCGGATCGCGTCGGCCGGCGCGCGCATCCACGCCGGGCGCTCGCGCACCGGCGCGGGCGGGGCGTCGTCGTCGGGGCGCAGCTTGCGCTCGAAGCCCCGCAGGGCCCCGCCGAGCGGGTCGTCGGCGTCGGCGCGGCGCGTCGTCCAGCCCCGCCGGGCCCACAGCACCAGCAGGGCGCCCGCCGCGAGCGCGCCGATGGCGTTGAAGAAGAGGTCGTCGATGTCGTGCTGGTAGTTCTCGATCAGGTGCGCGTGCATCACGTTGATCGCGAACCACTCGTACTCCTCGTACACCGCGCCGACGAAGGAGCCGATCGCGAACACGATCAGGGCCATGCCGAGGTGCTCGTGGATGCCGCGCTCGCGCTCGATGTCCGCGACGAGCCGCAGCCGCACGAGCAACAGGTAGAAGAGCGCCGCGGCGGCCATCGTCAGCAGGCAGTGGACGATGTCGTGGTAGGGCAGCCAGGCGTCGAACGCGCCGCCGACGTTGCCCCATGCCTGCAGCGACATCGCGAGGTTGAACGCGAGGTCGAAGGGCCGCGGCGTCTCGAGCAGCCGCGGCAGCAGCGCGACGGCGAAGGTCAGCGCCAGCCGCAGCGCCTCCTCGCGCGGGCCGGCCACCAACACGACCGGGACGCCGATCAGGAACGCCAGGCGCAGCACGTCCGTGACGTCGCGGAGCCAGGGCGTCCAGGGGCCGAACAGCCAGCGCGGGCCGAAGGCACGGGCCCGGGCAGGCCGCGCTTGCGTCGCGGTGTGCGCCATCCGTCTTGCTGCTACCCGGACTGCGTACCGGCGACCGCCAACGCGTCGGCGAGGTCCGCGGGCAGCGGCGAGGCGACGTCGATGGGCGCGGCCCCGAACGGGTGCTCGAACGCCAGGCGTGCGGCGTGCAGGAACTGGCGCTGCAGGCCGTAGAGCCCGGCCCGGCCGTACTCGGGATCGCCCGCGACGGGGTGGCCGATCGCCTGCATGTGCACGCGGATCTGGTGCGTGCGGCCGGTCTCGAGGCGGACGCGCAGCAGCGTGGCCGTGGGCAGCGCCTGCTCGATCGCGAAGTGCGTCACCGCCGCGCGCGGCTCGTTGCTGTCGGTCGACATGCGGGTGCGCACGCGCCGGTCGCGGCCGACGGGCGCCTCGATCGTGCCCGTGCGCGCCGGCGGGCGGCCCTCGACGAGCGCGAGGTACTCGCGCGTGATCCGCCGCTGCTGGAGCAGCGCCTTCAGCGCGCGGTGCGCCGCCTCGCTGCGCGCGACGACGAGCAGGCCCGACGTGTCGCGGTCCAGGCGGTGCACGATGCCCGCCCGCTCGGCGTCCCCGCCGCCGCCCGCGCGGCCGCTCAGCGCCTGCGCGAGCGTGCCGGAGCGGTGGCCGCGCGCGGGGTGCACCACGACGCCCGCCGGCTTGTCGACGATCAGCAGGTGCTCGTCCTCGTAGGCGATCGCGAACGGCGCGGGAGGCGAGGACCCCGGGTCGAGCGGCTCGGGCGCGACGTCGTCGACGTCGATCCGCTCGCCGCCTCCGAGCAGGTGGCGCTTGGGCCGCGCGCGGCCGTCCACGAGGACGTTGCCGGCGTCGATCAGGCGCTGGGCGCGGGAGCGGGAGCCCAGCGGGCCGGCCAGGAAGGCGTCGAGCCGCTCGCCCGCGGCCTCAGGAGGGGCCGTCAGCTCCATCGCGGTTGCCGGCGCGCTCGACGACGTAGAGCAGGCTCAGCACGCCGAGCGTGATCGCCACGTCGGCGAGGTTGAACGCGGGCCAGTGCGGCAGCTTCAGGAAGTCGGTGACGGCGCCGTCGCGCGCGCGGTCGACGATGTTGCCGATCGAGCCGCCGAGCAGCAGGCCGGTCGGGACCCACACGCCCGGCCGGTCGAGATGCGTGGCGAAGTAGGCCAGCAGCGCGAGCAGCGCGACCGCGATCACGATCGTGACGGCCAGGCCGCTGCCGGAGAGCTGCCCGAACGCGACGCCCTTGTTGCGCACGTACACGAGGTCGACCGCGGGGAAGATGCCGTCGCTCGTCCCCTGGTCGACGTGGCCGCGGACGTAGGCCTTCGTGAGCTGGTCGGCCGCCACGACGGCCGCGGTGAGCAGCGTGGCCCGGCCGATCGCGCGCGGGACCAGCGAGCGTGCCAAGGCCGCCTCGCTCAAGAGATCGCGTTGGCGATGATCCGCGCCACGAACTGGATCACGAAGATCGCCACGATCGGGCTGAGGTCCAGCGGGCCGAGCGCCGGGATGAAGCGGCGGAAGAACCCGAGGACGGGCTCGCAGACGTCGCGCAGGAAGCCGAGCACCGCGCTCGAGGTGCGCGAGTACGGCACGCGCCCGCCGAAGCTGAAGTACAGCGACGACAGGATGTAGGCGAGCATGACGATCGTGTAGACCGTCGCGAGCGTCTCGATGTAGCCGCCGATCTGCGAGCCGGTGCTGGCGATCGGCGTCACTGCCGCCACCTCCCCTTCAGCAGGACGGCGTCGAGCGCGTCTGAGAACGCCTTGCGCAGCCCACCGCGCTCGAGCGCGTCGAGGCCGCGGGCGGTCGAGCCGCCGGGCGAGGTGACCTCGCGGCGGACGGCGAGCGTGTCGTAGCCGCGCAGGCGCAGCAGCTCGGCGGTGCCGGCGAGCGTCTGCACGACGAGCTCGGCGGCCTGGGCCGGCGGCACGCCGTGGCGCACGCCCGCGTCGATCTGCGCCTCGGCGACGAGCGCCACGTAGGCGGGCGCGCAGCTCATCAGCCCCATCGCGACGTCGACGAGCGCGTCGTCGAGCGTCACGAGCAGGCCGAGCTCGGCGAACAGCGCGCGGACCTGCTCGTCGAGCGCGGGATCCTGCGGCTCGTCGGCGGCATGGATCAGCGCGCCGTGGCGCACCTCGACCGGGACGCTCGGCAGGAAGCGGTAGACGGGGCGCTTGGGGTAGGCCTCGTGGAGCGCGCCCAGCGGGGTCGCGCCGAGGATCGAGGCGACCGCCTTCGCGTGCGGCGCCACCTCCGCGGCGATCGCCTTCAGCTGCGCGGGCTTGTGGCAGAGCACCACGAGGTCGGCGCGCCGCGCGAGCTCCGCGTTGGAGTCCAGCGCCTCGCCGCCGGTCTCGCGCGCGAGGTCGAGCGCGCGCTCGGACACGACGTCGCTGCAGAGCACCGGACGCCCCCATCCGCGCGCCATCGCGCGGGCCATGTTCCCTGCTCCGATCAGGCCGACCTGCATCGAGGCCACCTTAGCCGCCGCCGTAGGGGCGACTAGCTCTGGTTGAAGAAGCCCTTCTCGATCAGCTGCGCGCGCTCTTCCGCGGAGATCTCGACGTTGCGCGGCGTGAGCATGAAGACCTTGTCGGCGATGCGCTGCATGCCGCCGTCGAGCGCGTAGGTGAGGCCGCTGGCGAAGTCGATCAGGCGCTTGGAGAGGTCGGTGTCCGTGGACTGGAGGTTCAGGACGACCGGGATGCCGTCCTTGAAGCGGTCCGCGACCTGCTGGGCGTCGTTGAAGCTCTTCGGGATCACGAGGTGCACGCGCACGTCGCCGCGCCCGTTGCCCCCGCGCACCTGGCGCAGCACGGTCGTCGGGCGGCCGGGCACGTCGTCGTCGGCGAAGATGTCGTCGATCTCGTCGCGCCGCCGGCGCGCGCCCAGCCGGCGCACGTTCGGGCGCTCGCGGTATCGCTCCTCGATCTCGGCCTCGGGCTCGTAGCGATCGTCCTCCTCGTAGGGATCGCGATCCTCGGCCAGGCCGAAGTACACCAGCGCACGGTGCCATGAGTCCTTGAAAGCCACGGTAAGGCGTAGGTTAGCCCTGAACGGCCGTTTTCCTGCAACTTCCGGGCCTGGGGCTCAGCGGTACAGGGAGCTGCCGAGGCGCACGATCGTGGCCCCCTCCTGCGCCGCGACCTCGTAGTCCTGGCTCGTGCCCATCGAGAGCTCGGGGAGGCCGTTGTCGGCGGCGAGCTGCGCGAGCGCGGCGAACCAGCGGCGGCTGTCCTGCGCACGCTGCGCGAGCGGCGGCATCGTCATCAGGCCTCGGACGCGCACCGGGCAGCGCTCGAGCACGCCCGGCAGCTCCTCGGGCAGGAAGCCGCTCTTGCCCTCCTCGCGCGCGACGTTGACCTCGATCAGGACCTCGGTCTCCGGCGCGCCGTGCTTTCGCAGCTCGCGCAGCACGGAGTCGCTGCCGACCGAGTGGATCCAGCGGACGAGCGGCAGCACCTGCTTGACCTTGCGGCTCTGCAGGTGGCCGATGAAGTCCCAGACGAGCTCGGGGTGCGCCGCGTGCTTGCGCTCGAGGTCCTGCGCGCGGTTCTCGCCGGCGATCTCGATGCCGGCCTCGGCGAGCGCGCCCAGCTCCTCGAGCGCGACGTACTTCACGGCGGCGAGGATCGCGACGTCGTCACGGCCTATCCGCGCCCGCGCCTCCTCGAGGTTCGCGCGGATGCGGCCGGGGTCGAGGCCGCGGATCAGCTCAGCCACGCGATCCCCGCCTGGCGGCCGGTGACGCCGCGGTCGCGGCGGTGCGAGAAGAATCGCGCAGGCTCGCAGGCCGTGCAGAGCCCGCAGTCGTGGATCTGCGCGACGCCGGCCGCGCGCAGGCGCTCCGCCGCGACCGCCTTCAGGTCCGCGGTGCGACCGGACGTGCCGAGCGCCGCGTGGACCTCCTCGCCCACCTCGTAGCAGCAGGGGCCGATGCCGGGGCCGATCGCGGCTGCGAGAGCCGCGCCGGGCGCGAGCTCGCGCACCGCGCGGACCCCGCTCTCGAGCACTCCGCCCGCCAGGCCGCGCCAGCCCGCGTGCACCATCGCGACCGCGCCGGGCGCGATCAGCGCGACCGGGAGGCAGTCGGCGACGAGGACGATCGGCGCCAGGTCGCGAGCGGCGGTCGCCTGCCCGTCGGCGTCAGCGGGCTGCGCCGGCGGCGCGCGCACCGTGTCCACGCGCGTGCCGTGCACCTGGTGGCCCTGCGCGAGCCGCGCGCCGCCGGCGATCGCGGCCGCGCGGCGGCGGTTCTCCTCGACGCGGCCGGGCTCGTCGTCGGTCCAGGACCCGAGATTGAGGCTCGCATACGGCCCCTCGCTGACGCCGCCGCGACGCGTCGTGAACCGCGCGCGCCCGCCGGGCAGCGCGATCGCCAGGTGCTCGCCCGCGGCCTCGAAGCCCCTCACGTGACCAGCACGGGCACGTCGGCGACCGGCTCGCGCTGGGCGTACTCGAAGTGCGCCCGGCCGGGGCCGACGAGCGTGTCGCGCAGCGTCCAGCCGAAGCGGCCGCGCGCGGTCCGGTCCCAGACGAACAGCCGCAGCGAGGCCACCTCGCTGTTGTAGCACCAGGCATGGTCGCCGTCGGGGTCGGTGTAGGTGACGCCGACGAGCGCGTCGCGCGGCGCGTCGACCTCCCCCACGACCTTGCGCTTGCGGTCGAGCGCCTCGAAGCGCCAGGTGGTGAGCGCGAAGCGGCTCG
This sequence comes from Solirubrobacteraceae bacterium, assembly GCA_035765835.1. Classification (GTDB taxonomy): domain Bacteria; phylum Actinomycetota; class Thermoleophilia; order Solirubrobacterales; family Solirubrobacteraceae; genus JAOPZW01. Next base: position 301 of record DASTWP010000100.1, on the reverse strand, counting down.
GATTGCGCGTCACGCGCAGCGGCGAGGTCGAGCGGAAGTCCTCGCCCAGCAGGCGGCCCACGACCGGGGTGCTGGGCCCGATCTCGCGCCCGAGGCGGGGCACGAAGACCGAGACGCCGTCGACGAAGCTCTCCGGCCGCGGCTCGCCCTCGAGCGACTCGAGGTCGTCGCAGTGCAGCCACGCCCAGCGGTTCGCGTGCTTGGAGCCCCAGAGATGCGCCTGGCCGCCGTGCGCGCCCGACAGCTCGATCTCGCGGCCGCCGAATGCGACCGTCCCCTCGATCGCGAGCGCCGGGTGCGG
>DASTWP010000099.1:0-3487 GCA_035765835.1 Solirubrobacteraceae bacterium | reverse complement strand
GGCATCCCGCCGGCGCCGCGCGGCGTGCCGCAGATCGAGGTCGGCTTCGACATCGACGCCAACGGCATCCTCAGCGTGTCGGCGAAGGACCTCGGCACCGGCAAGGAGCAGAAGATCGAGATCAAGGCGGGGTCGGGCCTCTCCGACGAGGAGATCAAGCGCATGGTCTCCGACGCCGAGACGCACGCCGACGAGGACCGGCGCCTGCGCGAGCTGGCCGAGGCGCGCAACAACGCCGAGGTCGCCGCGTACAACGCCGAGCGCCAGCTCAAGGACCTCGGCGACAGCGTCGACGCCTCCTCCAAGGAGGAGATCGAGGCCGCGATCAAGACCGTCCGCGAGTCGCTCGAGAGCGAGGACGCGGCGGACATCAACGCCAAGACCGAGGCGCTGCACACCTCCTTCCACAAGGTCTCGCAGGCGATGTACGAGCGCGCGCAGCAGCAGGCGGCCTCCGAGGCCGCGGCGAACGGTGCGGGCGCGGACGGCGCCTCCGCCGAGGCCGCCCAGGAGGAGGACGTCGTCGACGCCGAGGTCGTGGACGAGGGCAAGTGACCGAGCAGCCCGAGACCCGCGCGGCCGAGGAGCGCGAGGAGGTGGCCGCCCCCGAGGAGGAGGCGGCCGCCGCCGAGCCCGTGGCCGAGGAGGCCGCCCCGGTCGACGAGGACGACGCGCCGGGCGAGCCCGACTACAAGGACCAGTGGCTGCGGGCGCTCGCCGAGCTCGACAACGTGCGCAAGCGCGCGCGGCGGGACGTCTCGGCCGCCGAGGCGCGCGGCATCGCGAAGCTCGCGCGCGAGCTGCTGCCCGCGCTCGACAACTTCGACCGCGCACTGGCCTCGGCCGAGTCCCAGCCCGAGAACCGCGACCACCACCTGACCGACGGCATCCGCCTCGTGCAGTCCGAGCTGCTCGCCGCGCTCGCGCGCGTGGGCATCGAGCCCGAGTCGCCACAGGGCGAGCCGTTCGACCCACACCGCCACGAGGCGGTCGCGCAGCAGCCCGTAGAGGGCGCCGAGCCGGGGACGATCGTCGAGGTCTACCAGGCCGGCTACCGCTACGGCGAGGACCTGCTGCGCCCCGCGAAGGTGGTCGTCGCCGCCTAGCGAGCCATGGCCCAGCCCGACCTCTACAAGATCCTCGGCGTCGACAAGAAGGCCTCGGCGGACGAGATCAAGAAGGCCCACCGCCGGCTGGTGCGCAAGTACCACCCGGACCGCAACCCCGACGACCCGAAGGCCGAGGGGCGCTTCAAGGAGGTCCAGGCCGCCTACGACGTGCTCGGCGACGCGGAGAAGCGCAAGCAGTACGACCGCGGCGGGCTGTTCGGCATGGGCGGCGGCGCGGGCGGACAGGGCGGCTTCGGCGGTGCCGCCGGCGGCTTCGACGTCGGCAACCTCGGTGACCTCTTCTCGAGCATCTTCGGCGGCGGGGGCGCCGCCGGTGGCGCCGGCGGCGGGCGTCGCGGCCCGCGGGCCGAGCGCGGCCGCGACCTGGAGGCCGAGGTCTCGATCTCCTTCGACCAGGCCGTCGCGGGCGCACAGATCCCGTTGACGGTGCCGACGTCGCAGATGTGCGGCACCTGCCACGGCACGGGCGCGAAGCCCGGCACCGCGCCGCAGGTGTGCCCGCGCTGCCAGGGCCGCGGCATCGAGTCCCAGGGCCAGGGCCTGTTCTCGATCTCGCAGCCGTGCTCGCGCTGCCACGGGACGGGCACGATCATCGAGGAGCCGTGCCCGACCTGCCACGGCAGCGGCGCGACGGGGACCGTCAAGAAGGACCGCGTGAACATCCCCGCGGGGGTGCGCGACGGCTCGCGCGTGCGGCTCGCGGGCAAGGGCGAGCCCGGCCGCAACGGCGGGCCCGACGGCGATCTCTACGTGATCACGCGCGTCTCGCCCTCGCCGGTCTTCAGGCGCAAGGGCGACCATCTGGAGGTCGAGGTGCCGCTGACGATCCCCGAGGCAGTGCGCGGCGCGGAGGTCGAGGTGCCCACGCTCGACGGGCGCAAGCGCCTGCGCGTGCCGCCGGGCACCAGGCACGGCACGGTCCAGCGCCTGCGCGGCGAGGGGCCGCCGAAGCTCGGCTCGAAGAGCCGCGGCGACATCCACTACCGCTTCGTGATCGACGTCCCGGCGACACTGTCGAAGGAGCAGTCCGAGGCGATCGACAAGCTCTCCGAGGCCATGAACGGGTCCGACCCGCGCGCGAGGCTGTTCGCATGAGACCCCACCGTGGGTCCCCCCACAACCAGGCTGCGAACCCAGCAGCGCAGTCGCCGGGGAACGTGCGCCGCCGCACGACGACGCGGGTGACGGTGGAGGCGACCCGCGGCGTCTTCATGATCTCGGTCGCCGCCGAGCTCGCGGAGATGCACCCGCAGACGCTGCGCATGTACGAGGCGCGCGGGCTGATCGAGCCCAAGCGCTCGCCGAAGGGCACGCGCCTGTACTCGCAGTCCGACGTCGAGCGGCTGCGGCGCATCCAGGAGATGACGAACGAGCTGGGGCTGAACCTCGCGGGCGTCGAGCGCGTGCTCGCGCTCGAGGAGCAGCTCGAGCGCGCCACCCGCCGCCTCCAGCAGCTGGAGGCGCGCTCGGCGCAGATGCGCGAGGAGATGGAGCGCGAGATCGAGGCCGTCCGGCGCTCCTTCCGCGCCGAGCTCGTGCCCTACCGCGCGAGCACGGACCTGATGCCGGCGCAGACCGGCCGCCCGCCCCGCCGCTCGATCCCGGTCGAGCGCGACGAGGGTTGACAGCGCGCTCGCGACCCTAAGAGGATCGCCGGCATGTCGGCCCGGCGACTCTCCTCACTGCTCGCGGTCCTCGCCACCCTCATGCTGCCGGCCACCGCCGGCGCGGTCACCGTCTCTCCGACGCTTGACGGCCTGGGTGCGACCATCGCGAGCGCCCGCTTCGAGCTGCAGCTCGACACCGCCGGCTACGACAACCACGATCCTGAGCGCGTCGACTCGCTCACTTGGATCGACAGCGACGGCAACCCGACCGGCAACCTGGCGGCGCAGAGCGGCAGCAGCCTCTTCGGATGCCCGAGCGGCCCGCAGGAGCCCGGCGAATTCTTCGGGCAGAGCTTCGGTGCCGGCGGCACGGGCCCGGGGATCGTCGTCGCCGGCTCGGTCGGGTCGATCAGTCAGGCCTCCCCCACGGTCCAAGTCGACTCTGCGCTGCCGGCGTCGTGCACGTCCCCCGATTCCCCGGTCAGCGTCCGCACGGTGTATGAGCTGTCCGACGATCCCGGAGCCGCCAACGAGATCCACGTCATCCGCACTTTCACCTTCGCGGCGGATTTCCCCGGCTACACGAACGGGACCGCCGCAGGCGTGCGCGCGTACGTGCCGCGGCTGCCGCTCGCGACCTATCCGGACGTCGTCTACCTCAATGGCTCGGGTCAGGCGACGACGACCGACAGCTCGGGTTGCACGACCGAGTGCATGGTCACCGACTGGAACAAGGTGGGCTTCGCCGAC